>CAZMPL010000075.1:0-12706 GCA_964567805.1 uncultured Pirellulales bacterium
TCACGGTTGACGGCCATCAAAGCACAAACGACACAGCTATTATTCTCGCTTCCGGTTCAGCGGGAAATAAAAATATTACAAGCCAGTCACCTCAATTCAAAAAATTCTCAAACGCACTAACTGATTTATGCGATGATTTGGCAAGACAAATGGCTCACGACGCAGAAGGCGCTACGCGAATTTTCAAAGTTATCGTAAATGGCGCAGCTTCGCAAAACGATGCCGCAAAAGCGTGCCGTGCTATCGCGGATTATCCGCTGGTTAAATGTGCCATTCACGGCAGCGATCCGAACTGGGGAAGAATCATTTGCGCAGTCGGCTCATCAGGTGTAAAGTTGAACGAAAGCAAGCTAAGCTGCAAAATCGGTTCTGTTACAGTTTTTCAGAATGGCAAGCCTCGCAAGTTTGAAGCAAAAAAAGTCAGCAAAATTGTTTCTCAGCCGGAACATACGATTTTAGTTGATTTGGGAGCAGGTAAAAAAAGTGATTTCTGTTATGGATGCGACTTAAGTGCTGAATATGTAAGCATTAACGCAGATTATCACACATAAAAAATTATTGTTGCAATTACCTGTATTTTGTGATACAGTACAGGTTTATATTATTTCGGGGTGTAGCTCAGCTTGGCTAGAGCGCCTGGTTTGGGACCAGGAGGCCGCTAGTTCGAATCTAGTCACCCCGATTTTTTTTGCGATTAATCATATCTTAATATTTCTTGTTACTGCCTTAGATTTTTTTGTGTTTGTATATATTAAAACTGCTCATGCGTAACAGTTACATTCATTAATAACCTTGTTATGAAACCTACCAAAAAGATTTTTCCAACTTTGCCATTACAAACGGACATCTGTTCGTCTTTGTCCATGCTTCAAATAAACGTTAGCCGGAATCATCTCTTTAGTTTTCTTCCCCAGGAAACTTCAAATATCCCCACAAATTTGACATAAACAGGAAATTTAATACATACCTTTACCAAAACTATTTCGGAATAATATTTACATTTCAGCGTATAAAATATACAATCATAATATATGGAGAAAACAATGTGCATTGAACGTTTCAACCTGAATTTGCATCTGTATCTGACCCTGCCGCTTTTGTCTTTTTTATATTGTCCATGTGCATCATGTAATGAGCAGCCACAAAACTATATTGTAAATAATATTCGCTTCAGTGTCATTGAGCCGCCTGTCGTAGCTCAAAAAGATATAACTGTATTAGCACCTACTTCGAACCAGCAATCGGAAGGCAAACCACTGGAATGCAGCGGCATGACATGGTTCGATGGTTATTTACTCATTGCAAGTGACCGACATGAACACCTGCTTTTTACCTGTCCTATCGATTTGGATAATATGGTTATTGGTACACCTCAATCAAAAATTCTGGTTCACAACGAGCAAAACCTTCTAAAAGACATCGAATCAATAACCGTGCTGCAAAACAATAACAGGCCTTATTTGTATATGATGTGTTCACTTAGTAATGCACCGGACGCACAGCCTCTTCCACAGAGGCGGAATTTATTTTTTTGCAGGATAAGTCAAATGGCTCCGTTCAAAGATGACCAAAGTAATGTTTTTTCAATCGATACCATCAGAGAGCAATTGGAAACTTATTTTAAAAAGATTAATGCTCAACCGTACTATACTTACAACGCTGATTTTCCCGGAGAGGATAAAAATACTTATCGCTGGGGCAATGTCGAAGGTATAACTTTTACACCTGATGAAAAGTATCTTTTATGCGGCATGCGCAATCCTCTTTTTGACGGAGCAGCTATCCTTTTTGCGGTTTCCGGAATGTCTTCTGATATTCAGCCCAAATCAATGAAAGTAAGAGACTTTTTTATACTCGATCTTGATGAACGAGGTATAAGTGATTTGACATGGGACCCGGTTTCAAATGGATATTTAATAACCGCCGCAAAAAGTAACGGACCTCGTCTCGACCCTGATAAACCATTTCCACCCAATACACTCGATAGCGCATTATTCTGGTGGAGCGGCAGGAAAACTGATAAACCGGTTCTTATTGCCAAAATTCGTGACATGACAATAGAATCCGTCTGCCGGCTGGGAAATAGCAGGTATATCGCTTTAGGCAGTGACGAAGGTGATGTAAGTGAAGGTCGTACCGCGCGACAAAGCGTTTTAACAATATTGGAATTTACCGGAATGCCCAGATAATCTGTATGATGTAATATGGACGAATCAAAACAAAAACATGACGGTGAGCAGGACGAAGAAAAAGATTTTTCCGATACCCTGTTTACGGATCAGACTATCGCATACAATCAGGATAGTTCTCCGAAAGTTAACGATAGCGGGATAAATTCTTCCATGGAAAAGTCAGTTTCCGAACAGCCAAAATGGATCGGTAAAAAAATGGGACATTTCAAGCTGTTAAGACTTATTGGAAGAGGTTCCATGGGTTTTGTTATTCAGGCTGAGGATATTAATTTAAAACGTATTGTCGCGTTAAAGATTCTTCGCAAAGAACTTTTAACAAATGAAAATGAGAAAAAAGCTGTCGAGCAGTTTCTCAGAGAAGCTCGCGCAGCCGCTTCTATCGAGCACCCTAATATTGTTCGTGTATTTGAAATCAATCAACATGCCGGCTGGTGGTATATCGCTATGGAAATGGTTGCGGGGAACAGCTTGAAGCAGATTATCAAAGCCGCCGGCGCCCTGCCTGTTTCGCGAGCATGCCCTATTATTGCCGACGTCGCTGTTGGCTTGCAGGTCGCTCATAGCCTTGGTATTATTCATCGTGACGTTAAACCGAGCAATATTCTGGTAACAAGAAATGGCCACGGCAAAGTCAGTGACTTCGGGCTTGTTCGTGTTGACGACCCGAATGACCCATTAGATGTATTTGCAAACAAGTCTATCGGGACACCGCTTTATGCCGCGCCGGAAATCATTCGACGAGAAACAATAAGTCCCGCGATTGACATTTACAGTTTAGGCGCAACTCTGTTCCATACACTGACAGGTCGCCCGCCATATACCGCTAAGAAAATAAAAGATATACTCGATCAGCATTTGAATGCGGAACCGCCGAACCTGAGACAATTTCTTCCTGACTGTTCAATTAACCTGTCTTCTCTGATTAGTCGAATGATGGCTAAAGCTCCAGAGTCCCGTCCTACCGCCGCTGAAGTCGCTGCGATACTGAACACCGAATCCATCCCAATTTCGTCTGACTTATCCGGAACTATTGATGTCGATGGTTCTACTTTAGGAATACCTGGAATAGCAAAAAAAAACAGGACTCAACTACAGGAACCTGTTAAAGAAAAGTTTCCAGTTTCTCTTTTGAGCAGATTTAAATTATTAACGACAAAACATAAAATAATCTGGTCAGTACTTTCGGCTTTGTTAATACTGATTGTTTTATCGCTGATATTTTTTCTAAATACAATCCGAAAGCAGCCGAAACAGGACCGCGGAGCCGTAAGCAAATTATTTCCAAACGCTCCATCCAATTATGGAGTGGAAAATCCTGAAAGTATAATTTCTTCACAACCTGTATTTAATGAAATACCGGCTTTTTCATGGAAAAATAAAATAGATGTTTCCAACTTTAAGTTTGTCGCAAGCAGAACTGGACACTACTTCTATTCGATCGAAGATAAACGAGCAATTCTAATCAGAGCAGACCAGTTTATAGGATATCAAACCATAGAACAGGCACAAAAAGACGACAAAGAACTCGCTCCAAAAGAATAATAATATCACACTTTAATTTCAGCCGACAAAACATTTTTTGAAGTCAATAATCGTTCTTGACATTATGTAGAAGCCTGATATGATTATTATAGAGGCGTAAAAAAGTGCAGAGAAACCTGAATTTCAGGAATGGTTGAGAACTATGCGAAAAGCGGTTGGATTCACTTTAATAGAGCTTTTGGTAGTAATTGTTATCATCGTATTGTTGTTAGCTTTATTACTACCTGTACTTCAACAAATCAGAAAACAAGCGGCCGGAGTAGTCTGCCAATCCAATCTTCGCCAATGGGGAATTTTGTTCGCTTCGCTGGCTCAGGAAAATAACGGGCTTTTGAGAGACCGCGAAGTGGAAGAATGGGAACAATGCCGAACACAACAATTTGCATACTACATGGATAATTTTAATTATGAAGTTTTCTGTCCCGCCGCGACAAAGAAAACAAGCCTGACCGGCGCGGGAGGTAAATATCAGTCATGGTATTGTCCGAATCATCCCTATCGAGCCGGGAGCTACGGCCTGAACGGCTATAGTCCGGCGTATAGCGAACCTTTTACTTTTGAGGGGCCCAAAACATCTCGCTCAAACGAAAAAGGCTGGGTAAATGTCTATCAGAAAAATTTAAACAATATACCTGTAATGCTGGATTGCGCACTATGGGCAAGTTTTCCAAATCCGACAGACACCCCGCCGTTGCTGGAAGACCAGGCCGCTACGGAACCTTATCTGGGAAATAACGGAATGAGCCTTTACGTTATCGACCGTCACAAGGGAAATGTCAACATACTTTTTATGGACTGGTCTGTAAGAAAAGTTGGGCTTAAGGAATTATGGAAACTCAAATGGCATCCGAATTTCAATACGAATGGACCATGGACAAAAGCCGGAGGCGTTCAATCTCAAAGCTGGCCCAAATGGATGAGGAACATCAAAGAGTATTAAAGACTGGTACTTTGTAATTCTTTCTTAATTTGTTCAGCGGCTTGTATTCTTTCTGTTCGTGAAGACCATGGGTCATATTTATATTTCTTACCAGTCAGTTCGCTTACGACTTTCCAGGCGGCTATACGCGTACCAAGATATTTTCCTTCAAGTGCGGGAACTACATCTGGTAAAATTTTTGGACCTGATTTTACGAGAAGCTCAACTATCCTCTGGTTAATCCCGGCGTTTTTATGACCAAGCAAGCCAATCAGGTCATTAGTATTATTCGGATCAATCGCCGGAAAGTCTATCGTTTCTGACGAACCATTAGAAACTTGTTGAATTTCAGGTATGCTTGTTGTCCCGGTTTTTGTTTGAGTGTATTCATCTACGTCACGCAGAAGCTTGGAAAAAGCAGGAGCTTCATGATAACCGAGCCAGTCACCAACTATCTCATCATAAATATTTATTACGATTGTTCGAGGCAGTGACTTTATTTTGTATGCTTTGGCAATATCGACCTGTTTGTCCACATCGATTTTAACACAAACAAACTTCTCAAGCTCCTTCTTAACTTCGGGATCAGTAAAAGTTTCCTCTTCCATTTTCTCGCACCATACACACCATGAAGCTTCGAATTTAATTAAAATGGGAAGTTTCTTTAACTTTGCCTGTTCGAGCGATTCCTTGTATGAAGTTGACCATACAAGATTTAAATCGTATCCAGTGACTTGCGACTCGGAACTTCCATCATCCGTCATCCCTCGTACATCATCCGACGAAGGTCGAGAGAAGATGGACGAAGGACGAGAAGCAAGTGACAATAGCATAATTATCAATACAACTGTAATTTTATTCTTTATTTGGATCTGCTTTTTCTTCATCGAGACCATGAGTAATTTTCTTCCAATATTCTTCTTCATTAAATTCAGGACTATTTTCTTTATCGTGACATGTTATACAATCAGTCTTTTTCATTTCCAGTTTTTCAATTTTTACTTCCTTATCGGATTCGAGTTTTACGTGATGATCACCTCGTCCATGGCATGATTCACATGAAACACTCTTGAGTTTCGGTGTCAGTTCCTGGCTGATATAACCATCGGAAGCCATATAACCGACGACGTGACACTGGAGACACTTCGGATTATAATGGTCATTCTTCTCTTCGAGTGCCTTGAAAGCGTTTTTATGTTTCGATTCGGACCAGACTTTAAACGCGGATTTGTGACATTCCTCGCAGTCTTCGGGACCGATGTATTTGTCCGCGTTCTTGCTCCTTACGGCGGTAATAGCGGATAATCCTTCCTCATCGTCTTTAAGAGGACGAAATTCTCGCGCTTTCAATTCCATCTTGTAATCTTCAACCAATTGCGATAACTGTCCGTCACGGTCCATTGTTTCAGGAATAACAGTTATTTCGCCGTCATATTTCCATTCGTCTCCCGATATATACCTGACATTCAGCCGACCGACATTTTTCCCCTTGTCTGTGTTCAATACGAAAATAGAATGATTTTCCTTCATAGGCATATTCGTCGCCTGATGAACGTCACCTCCGACAATGACATCTATCTCGAAAAACTGTTTTGCAATCTCTTTTATCTGGTCCTGGTCGGCAAAAGCAAGCAAAACAATATAGTCTGATTTCTTTTTCAATTCCGGCAAATATTTTGAAAGCGCATCTGAAGGCGGCGTAACTTTAAGTCCCTCTCCGATTTCATCTTCCTGCAGGTTATCATCCAGAATTCCGATAATCCCGCATCGATAGCCGTTCGATAATTTAGCGATAACATAAGGTTCGAATACTAATTTACCATCAGGCCCATGTAAATTGGCGGAGACAAACTGGCTGTATTGCTCTTTCAGTTTTTTAAGTTCGTCATAACTAATCAATACTTCTCGATGGCCAATATTAACCGCATGATAGCCCATCTGATCATAACCTTTAAGAATATATTCAAGTTCGAGAATCTCCCACGGACGATAACCGGCAGTGACATCTCCAGCATCGACAAGTAAAAAATCCGAAGGTTTTGCCTGCGCAAGATAAGTTTGCCTTCTGCTGATTCCCCCCGCCATTCCGCCGACACAGCCGCATGGCTCGATATGGCCGCTTGTATCACATGTATAGAAAATCGAAAACAGTTCGGGCGGATTTACTCTGCCTGCTCCTAAAACGCCCTGCTTCTTCAAAAAGAACAACAAAATTATTATCACGATAATAACTGAAGTGACAATAACTTTTACCCTGGCACGTCCCGGAGCCGCAATACAGTATTTATGTATATTGTTAATATTTGTTGTATTGTGTTCTTTCAATATCATCAACTTTGCCTCTAATGCGTCAGAGCGTATGTGAATATATTAACGTTAATTTCCTGGCTGTTTTTAATTTCATTTCCACCACAGCAGCAGCACTGGGCACCACCGGTGCCTTTCTTACCTGCATTGGCGGTGTCATTAAGTCCCTCGGGTGAGTAAATCAAAACAATTTTTCCGTCAATTTCCAGTCCCTCAAGCTGTGTCGTTCCGCCTTTTTTCAATGTAATCGCATTAATTTCAAAAATCGTGTGAAATATAGCATGATTCATTGATATTTTTTTCATTTTATTATTCGGGAAAATCCTGTTAATTTCCTGCCGGAACGAACGGTCCCATTCGATAGATGAGCAGCCCGCGGACGCAAGCAGAAATCCGCCTCGTGACAAATAATCCTTTAACATCTGGCGTTCTTTATCCAAAAGTGTAAACTCCCCTTCGCCGGTCATTACCGCAAACGGATATTTGAACATCTCTTCCTTGGCAAGCCTTACCGGAGTGAAGTCTGTCGCCGGCTCACAATTCGTTTCACGTTTTACCGTATCAAGAAACATCGAACTGAAACATACGGAGCTTTTCGAGCCCGCATAAATCAGATTGGCACATTGCAAAGGTTCTTTTTTTTCTTGACCATTGTTCTGATTTGCACTAAATGACAATCCGGAAATAAAGAGTACAAACGCAATTATGAATATAAATTTTCTAAACATATTACAACTCCTTTATTTATCTTCCGCAAGACGCTGGAAATATGCTTCGATAAGCCTGTTATATTCCGCCATCATCTTGTTTTGACCTTCTGCCTCGAATTCATTCTCTTTCTCTTCCTGTTTGGAAAGCTCTTCGATATTTCCTGAAAGCTGTCTGCCCAAAATGCTTTCCTGTATCATATCAGTGAACATATGTCTTGGTCTGGCGCTAATAAGAGGCGATTGCCGTAAATGGTCCCGGCCGAATGTGTCACCTCCGAACATAGCGTATTGAGAATAGCCGCCGCCATAACCAGCGGCACCGCGTCCGAATCCGCCCATCATGCCTTCTCCCATACCCATATTCAGGCCAAGGCTCTGTGCCAATTGATTCATAGTATTACCGGGATTGAGCATCATCATTAATCTGAGCCTTAACGCGGTCTGATTGCAGGCGCCTCCGGAACATGCTTTGCAAAATTGTATCATTGCTTCCATTTCTTCGTAAGCCTGCTGTGCTTTCTTGTGTCCGTTTTGAGAATCGTTTTGATTCAGAGAATCCCTGCTCTCCTGCATTAACGAAGGTATTTGCCGCATTTCAATTTCCTGTGCTATTGCCTGGGCATCTTTTGCGACATCAGGATATTCTTCCGCGACTTCTTCGCCATGTTCGCGCAATTGGCCTGTTAACTTCTCAAGTTCCTCCCTGATTGTATTTTCTTCTTCAGCAAGTTCTTTAAGTCTTATCTGTGTATCCAAATCAGGTTCCTGTACCTGGCTGAGTGTTTTCGTTTGTCTTGCAAGATTTTTCTGCGCTTCATATAATTGCTGAAAAGTGCTTACATCTTTCATCAGGTTATACATTCTCGCGATTTCATTATTCGCTTCCCTTATTGAATCGCGCATTGCCTGCGTTTCCTGTCCCATTTCTTCCAGCGCCCTGTTTTGCTCTTCGTTGGCCATCCCGAGAAGCCCGAGATTACCAGACGGTGATTCGGAACTTTCATTCATTTTGCCCGCGCTGTTTTCCATATGTTCCTGCGCACTTTCGAGCTTCTTCGCCATTTCGGCGAGCATTTCCTTATATTCTTTTTCTATATCGAAAACAGGTGGAGCCTTGGATTCTTCTGTAAGTTTCTGCGAAAACTCCTGCGATTTGTCACCAAGCTCGGATTGCTTTTTCGCAAGCTGTTTGAGCTTATCCTGTATTTCCTGAGAATTCGGGTCGGCACCTTTGGCTAATTCCTCTTTTAATTCGTTTGTCTTCTCCTCCAGTTCTTTTTGCGATTCGATAAGTTCCTCAATTTTTGAAAGTATTTCATCATACTTATGTTCGAGTGCATTCGCATCCATTCTTTCCTGCATTGACCTGGAATATTCTTCCTCGGAAACAATTTCGATTCTGAACGATTCAGAAGCGGCTGTTTGAGGCTTTCCCGGAACAGCATCAGTTGCTATCGCGTAATATTCGATTATGTCGCCCGGTTTTAATCCGAGGTCACCCAAATCGAACAACTCGACGATACGTACCTGTGCGTTTTCTCCCCGTTCATTCGGATCTGAAAGCAGCTTTGTATAATCATCGGACTCGTTAAGACTGCGTATGATACTTACATCCTGTACGCCGAGGTCATCGTAAGCTTCTATAATAACAGGTATAATCGCGGTTGGAATCGCGAAAGAATTCATTCCCGGATTAACAATAGTGACATAAGGTTTGCCGTCCGGGATTATTTCAATCTTTCCTGAGAATTTATCCGCACTGATATTTCCTTCTATATCCTTGAGCAAGACAGAATATTCGCCATCTTTAAGCAAAGGAAAACTTCCCTTTACCGTATTTTCCTTATCAGGCTGGAACGAGTATTGTTTGTCACCAACAGTTACCGTCCCTTCGGTCAAAGGCCTGTTCGACTGTACCGTCATTGTGACTTGTGTACCTTCGTATCCTTTTAATTGTCCCTCCTGGTCACTCAACACGGTAGTTTTATCTGAAATATGCGTATATTCAGGGAATTTATAATCGGCAAGAACCTGCTCAATTCGAGGAGTTTTGGACAAGTCGATTTTATAGTATTTGCTTCTTGCTCTTTTTATACTCGCGTAATAAACCATTTCGGTTGTGACATTTTCTATTTTTTGTGAGAATTGCCCATCACCGGTACCGAACATTCCAACCTGGTTAAGTATTTCTCCTTCGGGACTTTGGCACACAAGTGTTACATCTTCGGGAATTTTGCCTTTTGTTACTACCTTTATTTCAAGGTCCGAGCCATAGTCGATAATTGTCCCTCCCGGCTCAACTACAAATTTCGTCGGACTGTATGGCGGATGGTCGCCGAACGGATCCAGAAACCTCGGAACTTCAGATAAAAACATATTGTAAAATACTATGATAAAAACCAGTGACAATGCCGCTACAGCCGCGAGAATCCTCGATTCAGTTTTCATCGAAGGCATTTCAAGACCTTCAACTGTATCCAGCTCACTGAATTTATCAATAGCAATATTTATCTCTCTTTTCATCAATGACTCAGAGACATTTTTTGTTTTTCGTTCCTTAATGCTCTGGTCGAAATCAATTGCGTTAACTAAAACATTATCCAAATCAGGATGCCTGCTTTCTATCATTCTCGCGAGCATCTTTTCCCTGTCTCTGGTACGATTCAGTAACTTCGGCGAAAGTATAAACAACAACGTCGCGACAATAAGTAAACCTAAACCCAATATCATGCGGTTCAAGCCGCTGAGAATCACGATTGCGTCAAGATAGAAGAATAAAATTGCAAGCAGCAATCCAACCCACAATGTTCTTACAACCGTCAACCTGCGAATATGCTGTTTCCTTATCGCGTTGAGATAATCTATCGCATCGATTAAGGATATTTTCGAATTTTGCGTTTCACTCATGGTCGTATTCCTCCATAAAAGGATTATAAAAGACCCGAAGCACGTCGTATAAGCCATTCAATTCCAAGCAAACAAATCAGAATACTGAATATTGGCATCCTGTCCCAAATATCTTCAGGTTTTGTTCGCTCACATAATAAACTCTCGAACAATTTTAATTTCCCGGGCAACGAACCTATATCTGAAAGTTCGAGCGATTCGCCGCCGGTCGTATATGAAATCTGACCGAGAAACTCCCTGTCCGCACTTACATAACGTGTTTCAAGGGAATCGTAATAAACAGTAAAACGAGCGGTATCTTCATTTGGCTCGCCGATATTATTGTGAAGGACAGCTTTATATTCACCCTGTTCCTGCGGCGTATAATGAGCCATATAAATATTCTCGTTATCCATCTGATTTTGCAGTGACATAGTAATATTATTGCCATCAGGCGCAGTAAGTTCTATATAAGGTTTGTATTTAGCATTATCGATATGTTTTACATACACTCCCATAGAAACTGTTTCACCCGGTTTAAAGTTACTGCCGCTCAGCACGAAAGAAATATCCTGTCCGGGCAGAAAATCCGAATCGGAAATAAGCCATCGTATCATCTGGCCCCAGAACTGGTCGTAAATGTCATCATACTTGTTCAATTCGGTCGGCAGAAATCCCCATTGCCACAAACCCGAAGAACCGATACTCATAACCTTACCTTTGCCGTAACGCTGATATGTAACCGTCGCGATTTCTCCGCCCGGCTCGTTTGTTTTGACATTAGCAAGAACAACCGCAAGTGACTTTTTATTGACAACTTTTGTTACACTTGTCATGGAAGGAAGCTCGCGAATAATCAGGTCGCTGCTTGTTTCCGCAGATGGGAAATTAAATATCGGATTCATTCTGCCCTGGTCGGTCAGTTCGAAACGAACGTCACCCATAGTATCAGAACTCCATTCAACCGGCTCAAGTCCGGCAAGCTCAGAACTTCTATCGGAATACGGCTTACCTCTGAAGAATACTATACTGCCTCCCCTGTCTGTAAGATAACTTTTTAACAACTTCAATTCGTCTGTCGTAAAAGTCAGTTCAATATCCTTGCCGAGAAATATACAATCGTATTTGAAAAGCTCTTCTTTTGTTTTCGGCATTCTTGCGCCGTGAACCACATTTCTGCTGAACATGCTGTCTTCGGAGGAATTTTCGACTATCGCGAACGTTTTATAATCATTCATCTGAAAAACAGAAGTTACTTCGATATTCGAATCGGCACGCATTGCACGGAGCAGGAATTTGCTATCCCAGTGCGGGTCGGCTTCGACGACAAGAACTTTTGTCTTCTCGTCCGTTACTTTCGCGATGATTGTTCTTTTATTGTTATAAATGTCACTTTCATCCTCTAAAGGCTCGACTTCGACTTGATACTGGTATAATCCTTTTATTTCCTCACGAATCGGAAAAGCCAATTCCGCTCTGCCGCCCCTGATTTGAACCTGTTCTGAAGTGACATATTCGTCTTCCCTGTACAAATTAACTTTTGCAAAAGAATCACTGAATCCGACCCCATTCAGTGAAACTTCAATTGTCGCGGGCTGACTTACAAATAAATAATTAGAACTGAGTTTCGCGGTAACAAATGCATCCTTCGGCTCAATCGAAGTCCCCAAAGGAACAGTCCAGACAGGGACATTTATCGAACGGAGATACCGGCCAAGATTATGCGCAGATGAAAGAGAATCTATTTCATTGGTCCTTCCATCGCTGATTAGCAAAATTGAGCGAAGTTTCTTATCCGTGTTTCCATCAATAAGCTTTCTAAGAGATTCTACAATATGAGTATCTTTGCCGCTTGCATAGCCTGATGGCGCGAACTGCTGAGGAGAAATTCGCCTGATATCTTCATCGAAACTATAGAATCGCAAATCATAATTTTCCTGCAAGTCTTTCAATATATTGTTTTTATCCGCGGTGAGGCTTTCTATCATTGTCGCAAAGCGGCTTTTTTTGTTGAGGTCCTTTGTATTCATACTCTCGGACGAATCAGCCATTACGCAAACAACTGGTTTTTGTGATGTCTGTTCCTGCGGCTTCTGCATCATAGGCCTGGCTAATATTACAATCATGACAAACAAAGTACACAGGCGAAT
>CAZMPL010000076.1:0-12315 GCA_964567805.1 uncultured Pirellulales bacterium
AGCATCTCCGGAGCTATATTAAAACATCACTCTATAAGTTCTTATGCTACTGTCATGTTGAGTCCTCAAGGGACGAAACATCTGGCTTTCAAATAAGAATTCATGAATCGCAGGTTAAATTATATTCGCAATCCAGATCCTTCGTTTCACTCAGGATGACAAGTTAAACATATGTTTAAGCATTCAAAGGATGAATCATACATTGTTTTGGGACATTTTTCAACATTAACCGCTAAGCGGCCTGATATTTTCTGTTTCAAAATATACAAAGTGCCTTACCTCATCGGTTTTGCTTTCGTGTCTCTTAATTCGCTGAGCTTTAATATCTTCAATCACTTTCTTATCCGTTTCTTCGCCAACCATTTTCAAATATAATCGTTTTCCTTTATAACCTTTACCATCTTCGATAAACATATATGCGGCTTTTGGATTCGATAGTATATTGCTATAAGTCGCCCGCTCAAGCATACTGAACGCGATTTTGGTTTTATCTATAACATAAGGCCGGGAATATATCGCCAAATCCACATTACCTCCGGAATCACTTGTAGCAAGAATTCCAGTTCCTTCTATATTCTCAAAATAATCTTTCAAATCCATTATTTCTCCTTCAACATATTCCTTTAACTGATTTTTCCAGTGCGTTTATTTTTTCAACATAAGCATCAGGATTGAATTTTCTCTTTAGTCCCGCCGCGTTCATATATCTGATTTTTCCGAAAACGTCCCGCTCGCCCCATGCCCTGTCGTGTTTGCCGAAACACCATGCGACTCCGGCGAAAGCGTTAGCGTCCCTGCCGTCAAGTTCGTATTTATTATTCAATTCGAGTGCGATTTTGAATCCTGTTTGCGGATTCCTGCTCCATTCGAGAATTTTCTTTCCCCAGTACATTCTCATATAGCCGTGCATTTTTCCGGTAATTATCATCTCTTTTTGAGCCGCGTTCCAGTATGGATCGTGTGTCTGTGCGTTCTCGAACTGCTCTTTAGTATAAACATATTCCCTTTTGTCCCTGCGATGCACATTCAGCGTTCTTTTCGCCCAGCCAGGTAAACTTGCGAACGTATCATACTTTTTATTGTAATAGACAAAATTATGACTCAATTCCCTTCGCACGATAAGCTCTTCGAGAAAAGCGTCTTTGCCGGGACTATTTGTTTTAAGTACTTCAAGAGCAATGTACAAAGCTGATATCTGTCCGAAATGCAAATAAGGACTCATATTCGAAGAGTAATCTTCGCACGGATTATTGCGAAGCGTTTCGAACTTATCCAATTTGTTTTTTATAAAATCATTCAGGAGCTTTTTAGCAATATCTGTCCCGCCGTGAAAAGACTCCACTTTGCCTACACTTGTATCAATATTAAGGGAATTTAACAAAATAAGTTTTTTCTTTGTGTCATGGTCATCCTGGCCATGCTTCATGGGCAGGATGCCCATGACACGATTCTTTTTGTCCAAACTTCTAAGTTTTGATAAAATATCATCAATTTCAATATTTTCTATTTTTAAACTCAGCGATTTTTTTTTGGGCTTAGTATGTTTCAGTGGAACGAGATATTTCTTAAGCTGCTTTGTAATCCTTGGCCGTAATGTTCCGGCTGAGAAATTTTCTTTATCAGTAGCTTCTTCAATCGGTACAATCAAATTCGTTTCAACCTCATAAAAGGGACATTCAACTTTACTCGCGGCGTTTCGTCTCCATTGTTTCTGTATTCGTAATTGTCCCGAGTCAACTACGACAAGAGCGGCATATTTTGCCAACTCAACTGCACCATCTTTCGGCGATTGAATTCTGATAACAAGCCTGATTCCTCTTTCATACAGAGTTTTCTGTGTTTCCTTCAAACCTTCGAGCATAAAGTAATAATGCCTGAGATTCGCTTGTGGGAATTTGTCTGTGATACCAAAAAATACAAGAACCGGCAACTTCATTACATTTGCTTTTCTGATTGCATATTCCAAAGCGTGGTTATACTCGCTCCGCTGAGCGGCCTGCATCCAGTAAAGGACATATTTGCCTTCCCTGATGTTTTTGTTATTTAAGATCTCAATCCGTTCTTCCTGAATCATTATTACCCGTCTTGTTATTAATTGTTGTGATGAATGAATTTCATACATTATCAAATTCATTTTTTTTTATTGCAAATTTATATAAATGTATCATCATTATTACTATTATAAAGAAGAATTGTAATTTATGTACATTTTTTTCAAAAGGATATAAGTTCTATTTTTTTAGAATTTCAGGAGTTATCTATGAGCCGCAAAAGGATTTACGAAATACTAACTTACTCAAAAGAAAACGATTCCATTGGCAAAGCTTTCAGTATTTTTATTGTTACACTCATCATTCTGAATGTTATTGCATTAATACTCGAATCCGTTAAATCAATACATGCTTTGGCACCGGGATTATTCAAAACATTCGAATATATTTCGGTTTTTGTTTTTACAATTGAATATATTTTACGTATCTGGGCATCTGTTGAAAATCCGAAATTCAAAAATTCGCTTACCGGCAGGATGCGATTCATGAGTACACCTATGGCACTTGTGGATTTGTGTGCGATACTGCCCTTCTATTTGCCATTCACTGGAATCGACCTGCGTTTTCTTAGAGTTATGCGAATGATGCGAATTTTACGTATCATGAAACTGGGAAGGTATTCACAGTCCCTTCAAATCCTCAATCGGGTAATTATGTCAAAAAAAGAACAATTGGTATGTATCGTATTCATCCTTTTCCTTCTTCTGATAATATCCTCTGCTCTATTATATAACACAGAGAACGAAGCACAGCCGGACAAATTCTCAAGCATACCCGCTTCTATGTGGTGGGCCATTACTACTTTGACAACCGTTGGTTATGGCGACATGTGCCCTGTGACAAGTTTTGGAAAAATTCTTGCGGCTATTATCGCGATACTTGGAATAGGTATGTTCGCATTACCAACCGGAGTAATTGGCGCAGGTTTCATGGAAGAGATTTCTAAAAATCCAAGAACAATCATCTGTCAGCACTGCGGCAAAGAAATTAATATTTGAAACTTTATTTTTAATAAATTTTTCAAACTTTCCTATTTTTATGTAACATATTCCTTCCCTGCGCAATTATATAGGTGATAATGGCAGGTGCTATGGCAAAAATTGTTGAGCGAACAAATGATGATTTAGTACTCAGGGCACGAACACATGCGGATGCGCTGGGGCAGCTATATGAGTTATACTACGAGCAGATTTTCCGATTCTGTGTTTACAGGCTCTTTAAAAAAGAAATCGCCGAAGATGTTACTTCGACAATATTTCTTGAAGTCGCAAAGCAAATCCGTGATTTTTCCGGTAATACAGAGAAAGATTTTGAAAGCTGGCTCTACGCCATAGCGGCCAACCATGCAAATTCTTATATACGCAAAAATTCACGGCGGATGAAACTTCTCGAAAAAGCCGCTCGCTCAACGGAGGTTTCAACTGAAGAAAATGAAAATTCTTCGGACGCAGATTGGCCAAAACTTCATGAAGCGATTGTCAAGCTCAAGCCGGAACATCAGACCATTATCACACTAAGGTTCTTTGAAAATCTGCCGTACGAAAAAATCGCTCAAATACTAAAAACCAAAGAATCTACATTGCGTGTTACCGTGCATAGAATTTTAAATGATTTGCGAAACGAACTTAAAAACGTTTTTAGCAATGAGGTGTAAAATGT
Source organism: uncultured Pirellulales bacterium (assembly GCA_964567805.1). Taxonomy (GTDB): domain Bacteria; phylum Planctomycetota; class Phycisphaerae; order Sedimentisphaerales; family Anaerobacaceae; genus JAFGPS01. Next base: position 3,711 of record CAZMPL010000076.1, read on the forward strand.
TCAAAGACGAAAAAGAATTCAAAATATTTGTTGATAAGCTGAATATCGACACAAAGAGCAATTCCACTCATCGCGAAAAGCTTAAGAAACAAATGCTTTCAGTCTTTGAAGAAACTTCAAAAAAACAAACTACCGGCCAACACAAGCTGGATTTATGGAGAATAATCATGAAAAGTCCAATCACAAAAATTGCAGCCGTGGCTGTGATAATTATTGGAATATTACTTTTATTCTTGTACGCAGCAAATAATCAGAGTTCACAAAATAACCAGGAAAATAATATTGTACAGGAAAATAATAACAATAACCAGATAGTAAATCCTGATACGAACAGGCAAGATGATGAATTATTATTAGCAAAACAACTTTTCGAAAACAAGAATATCGCAGGACTTGCAAAACTTTTAAATAGTGACTTCGAAACTGTCCAATTACAGATTGCGGATTATCTCAGCCAGATTGGAGATGAATCTGTTTTGTCTGAATTGCAAATACTTGCAGACAAGTTCGATGGACCTGCGCAAGACAATGTTTATGCGAATGCCATTTCAGCTATAGAAGAACGTCTCTTGGAACCTGAGCCGGAACTGGAAGAGCCGCAGCAAGTTACAACAAATGACATAGAGCCTAATGAGCCTGTAAATAATATTGAAGAAAAAGTAACCGGAGTTACTGGTGTTGTAATAGACAAAGACACACTAAAACCTGTCCGGGGTGCATCATTGACATTTGATAAAGAAAAGTTTGTTCGTTCTGATGAAAATGGTGTATTTGAATTGGTAATACCTGTTCCATGGTCAGAAGCACCAGCAGGTTATCCTACCGAAATCGAAATTCCTATTTATGTAACCGTAACCGGTTTTACATCACAACGAGTCGTAGTTCATGTTGAAAAAGACAAAATGAAAGAAGTTACTATCGAGCTAAGTCCAGGCTCAAAGTTAATCGGTAAAGTAATCGATCCGAATAATGAACCTATACAAGGCGCCGAAGTTTGCGTACTGGAATATACGACTTCGATCCCTGTTATAACAGATGCAAACGGTAATTTCGAAATTGACGGCGTAAATCCCGCTTATCCTTCACCGCAAGTCAAAGTAAATCACCCACTATATCCGTCTGTTTCCATAGATTTTCAACCTGCTCAAGTCGGCCAAAGCGTATATAAAGAAATTGTTCTGAAACCAGGAGTAATTGTATTCGGACAGGTCACAAATTCCAAAGGTGAACCCGTAAAAGGTGTTACAGTAGGAAATACGAACTCACCTCGTATGTGGAATGTGAAGAAATATGTAACAAAAGAAGACGGAACATATGTACTCGATAATATCGATACTGAAGAACTGATACTATGGGCGTTTCCTGATAATTATGCACCTTTTGTTTACAGAACAAATATCGATTTGAATCAATTACAGCACGAAATTAATATAAAACTTCCCGATCCATTTGAACTCAAGGGAAAAGTATTAGACGGCATAGGAAATCCTGTGGCTGGAGTATATGTTGTTATGCAGGAATACAATGGAGTATATAGTATTTATGATAATCGATATCCTTGTAAACCAGATGGCACTTTTGTCATTCCAAATTCACCCAAAGAAGGCGAATTAACTCTTGATGTAATTGGAGAAGGAATTACATCGAGAAATAACAAAGTTGACTTTTCTTTGGATGAGCAGATAATCACTATTAATAAATCAGGAAGAATATATGGAAAAGTCACTGACGCTGAAACAGGCAAACCAATCACAGCTTTTCATGTGCGAATGGCCGCAACTCGAACAGGTGAGCAGGCATTCGGTTATTCTGTTTCCTGGTCGGAAGAGGGTCATAATTTCAATTCACAAGATGGATTTTTCGATACAGGAAGACAGTCACTTCCTATCGGCAAACAATATAGAATAACAGTTAGCGCTAATGGATACGACCCAGTTACAAATGATTTAGTTCCGGTTCAGCCTGTTTCGGATAATCCGGAAAGAACACAATTCATGCTTAAAACTGCAACATTGAAAGTTGGAAGAGTAATAAATTCTGATGAAAAACCAATAGAAAAAGCGTCGATTGTATTCTACCAGAATGAAGAGGTCTCTTATGATGCAGTTCTTCCGACTTTTATAACTGACCAAAATGGAATTTATTCAGTTCTTGGTCTTGGTTCGGAATATCAAATTATTGAAGTAAATGCTCCAGGTTATATTCCTAATGTATATTTGATGGAAAGCGTCACTCTACCGGATGGTCGATTCAAGGATATTATTCTCGACCACGGTAAGAGTTTATCAGGGTATGTTTATGATGAGGAAGGTAATGGAATAGCTAATGTGGATATTTCTGTTTATCTCGATCCTGCAAGGGTAAACAACATAAGAACAGCAGTTTCTAATGTTCGATACGCAGCGACAACAGATGAGAAAGGTTTTTACAAAATACCAGAAGTACCTTCGGGGAAAATCATAGTTTATGCTTCAAATACACAATATTATCGTGTAAAGAAAATCGAATTAACGTCCAGCCAAAACAATCAGTTAAACTTCGGGGACGAGGAAGGATTTGTTATCTCCGGTATCATAAGAGCCGGTGAAAAGAAATTACCAAAAGCAATCGTCTATTTGAATCCAAGTAAAAGGGAATTGATGAGTCGGGCAATAAGTGATTCAAATGGTAACTTCAAACTATATAATTTTGAGCAGGATTCTTATACGCTCAGATTTGTCTGGTCATCACGAAATTCCGATGATCCGAATAGCTGGCCGGAAAACATAAATTTTAATACAAGCCTTGATTTGAAACTTGAGCAAAACATAGAACTTGATATAGATTTGCAAACCAATACTATAAAGAATACTCAAACTGGCCAGATATTAAAGAAAGAATAACAAAATAACTTTTGTAAAACTATCAAGCCGGGCTTTGCGTCCGGCTTTTTTATATCAACGAGAAAATTTTTATAGTATTGACATCATTGTTCGAATAATGTAACTTTTGAGGCTGTATTCGCAGGTGCGCGGCAACGCTCCTAATAAAACTTAATAAATGGTGCGTTGGCACGCACCTACAATTAATTATAGTTATTTTTTAAGGATTTTGCAAATGAAACGAGGATTATTTTTAACTGCAGGATGTTTTATCGCAATTTTGTTTGCGGGATGTGATTCAACAAAAATTGGAGCAGAGACGAATAAAGAGAAATTCTATGTTTTCCTGTGTTTTGGGCAGTCGAATATGGAAGGCTATCCAAGAACACAACAGGAACAGGATATGACAGTCGATAGACGGTTTCAGATGATGGCCGCGGTCGATATGCCGAGTATGAATAGAACAAAGGGTAACTGGTACGATGCTGTTCCGCCGTTGTGCAGAGCCGATTCAGGTCTTTGTCCTGCTGATTATTTCGGAAGAACTCTTGTCGCCAACCTGCCGGAAAATATTAAAGTCGGTGTTATTAATGTCTCCGTAGCAGGATGCAAAATCGAATGTTTCGAAAAGGAAGGTTCTGAGGCGTATATTTCTACCGCAGCAGGATGGCTGAAAAACATAGTCAAAAATTACGATAACAATCCATATCAGTATCTTATTGATTTAGGGAAAAAAGCACAGGCAGATGGCGGAATTATCAAGGGCATCCTTCTCCATCAGGGCGAGTCAAACACTAATGACAGGGAATGGTCAAATAAAGTTAAAGGTATTTACGAAAATATGCTGGCGGATTTGAATCTCAAAGCAGAAGATGTACCGCTGCTTGCCGGTGAAGTAGTTAATGCCGATCAGCAAGGTCAGTGTGCTGGTTTCAACAATATTCTTGCAAAATTACCCGAAACAGTTCCGACTGCTCATGTAATTTCTTCAGCAGGCTGCACAACCGCAGAACGTCTGCATTTCAATTCAGCCGGTTACAGATTATTGGGAACGCGATACGGCGAGAAGATGGTCGAACTTCTGGGCTATGAAGTTAAAAAAGCTGATACCCCAACAGCCGCTGCAAAGTAAGACTTGTAACGGAATTTCTGATAAAGCATATTGATGTAATATTTACATCGTATCATAAAATTATAACGGGAAGAATTAGATATACTGAGAATTTTGTATCATATGTATATTTAATTCTTCCTTTCTTTATAAAACTAATTACTCTCTGTATTCTCGGCGTACTGGTTCTTTCGATAGCAACATTGACACAAATGAGAAAATCCTCGCAAAAAAAAACAAATAAAAGTATTAGCCTTTTATTGTTAGTACAGGTCTATTCCCATCCCTTTATACTGGTTAAGTATATTGATAGAGGATTTAACTGTTAGAACGGCAAGATAGACAAAGAAAATTGATAAAGCTGTGATAATAATAGTCATCAAAACTTTTTTATTCTTTGTATAATGTGGATTCATCCAAATAAGCGGTATTAAGAAAAAGCCAAGCGGACCGGTAATGAAAAGTAAAATAAACAAACCAGTTGTTTTATAATACCACTTTATCGAACTTGTTTTTATACTCTTATGGTAAGAACCATCAAGAAACTCGCCGCAATGCTTGCATTTTATTGCTTCCTTTTGGATTAATTCTGCGCAAAAAGGGCATTTTTTCAGGTTAGAACTGTTTCCATCTGAGAATCCATGATTTTCATCTGGAAATTCTTCCGGTATATGATTTTCAGATACTACCATATATAATGCTTTTTTATCCATATTAACAACATCGGCTATTTAGCTCTTGTTATTATATAAAATATACTGCATCCTTGTACCATACTAATTTGACACACCATTTTAACAAAAATCAGTGTAAAAAACTTTTTTTATAAAAATGTTTTTTTTATGTAACTATTTTTTAATTTTAACGTCTTATATTATAGGATAAATAAGTTTCTATGATACGGCCATCAACTTGTGAGATAATCCTGAAAAATCGTATTTTTTAAAAAAAATAAGAAAGCGTTAATAAAACCGTAATATCTTCAGTATAAAAGGAGAGAGGAAATGAATGTATAAATGGGCTTTCAATCATAGCCTAAAGGCAAGATTATTATGAAAAAGAATTCGATAATCACAGTACTGTCTATACTTATTTTAAGTGAGATTATACTTATAGCAGGTCTTTGTATGTGCAAAGGAGAGAATGAGAGTTCCGCTGAAATATCAATCCGCGAAATTCCTCAACAAACAGTGCTTTACACCATTTACAGAGGCAGTTTTTACAAAATCAGCAAAGCTATCAATGAATTACGCGCTTTAGCGGAGGAAAAAGGCATTCAAACATACGGGCAAGTATCTACATGTTTTCTAAACAGCCCGGTAACAGAGACATGCAGCCATCAAATCATTGAGATACAAATACCAGTTGAAGATACAGCCATTAATCAAGCCGGTACGCTCGGAGATATGACCGATATAAAGAAAATCCCAGCCATGAAGGTTGCAGTTGCTATAAAACCTTTAGGATTCAATGACCCAACATCTGTAATAACAGAACTTTTCAAATGGATTGATAAAAAAGGTTATGTAGTTAGAGGAAAAATGCACCAATTGATTCCCAATGAGGGTAATGGCTATTATAAGAATCTGAAAACAGAATTTGTGATACCAGTCGAAAAAATCAATTGCAAAGATTTTCCGACCTTGACTATTAATCCATGTTTTTTGTAATTAATTCTATTCATTCTTTTTCCTTGCATTTATCCTGTTTTCCCGCCATAATGCGTCCATCATGAGCATCATGTCTGACTCGTGAAACAATATAATGAAAAATATTTACAGAACAGGATTATTATGGCTTCAGAAGAACAGGTGCTGGTAATAGAACGCAAAGTTATTGAAAAAATCGGAATGTTCGAAGGTCTGGCATTTGACGTGGAACGTTATCTCAAGGAGATTTTCGTACCGGGTGTGCCGCGGTTTATGCCTCGTCCTGAAGCGGAAAATGATCCCTCATACAAACAGCTTATACCATATGTAATTATGGTTCATAACGGCAAATGTTTAAGCTATGTTCGAGGCAAGAAAGCTGGTGAAAAACGCCTTGTCTCAAAACGTTCAATCGGTATAGGCGGCCATATCAATCCTGTGGACAATATGCCTTTATTCAATGTTAATTATTACGAAACTTATCTCAGCGCAGTCAAACGCGAAGTCGAGGAAGAAGTTATAGTGGAAACGAACCACTCTGATTCTATAGTCGCCCTGCTCAACGATGAGTCCAACGAAGTCGGAAAAGTTCATCTTGGAATTGTACATTACTGGGATTTGGATGAGCCTGATGTAGAAAAAAGAGAACAGATGATTACGCAAATGTCTTTCATGTCACCTGAAGAGCTGGAACAGGTTAGAGACAGCCTGGAAACATGGGCACAGAAATGTCTCGATGGTTTCGATAAAATGGTGAACGCTTCAAATTCTAATACTTAGAAAGCAATCTATAGAGATTGTTCGGTATCACTGCCATATAATATTTCGGAAGTTTTTTCGTTATTTTTGATCTGAATCTCAAATTGCTTTCTTATTGCTTCAGTTAGAATATGGGAAATGTCTTTAACTTCATGTTCATATTCTGTTCCAGGGCATTCTATGCAGAATGTTGCACTTGTATAATGCAATTGACTTTTAATTGTAAATGAATCTATTTTCCCGGCAGTTGTATTATGTCTTGAATCGGAAAGTGCATCTGAAATTGAACTTGATGCTGAACACATGATTTTAACATTAATTTTACGATTAAGAAGAAATTTATCTTCATTCATATCCTGCATTTCCAGTGCGATAAATAAATCCGGCTGCACTGAATTAGAATCGGGTAATTGTTTTTTTGTATAACAAGTGACTTTATCAACATAAGGAAGTATGAATAATGTTTTCTGAACTTTTTGAGCAACTTTTTCAAGAAAATATTCTTCATTTTTGCAAATAAGAGCGATATTGCTGAAACTCACCCTGGTATTGTCATTAGCCGGACTTGAACTGATTGTCTGAATTTTATTCTTCGCGTCGATAAAACCAAGATTCAAACCTGATTTTAATATCGGGCTCTCTACTTTTACATTTTCCTCCGCTTTATTAAATTGTGTTACAGATTGTATTTTTTTGGATGATCTTGGTATCTCAAACAAAACCAAAATTATAAAAGTAAAAATGAACACTGCAATAGCGATAGCTTTTTTTATTTCAGGTTTGCTTTCGATTATTTCCGCTTTTTTATCTGTTTTATCTGTTTCAAGCCGTCCTTTTTTCCATGTAATAAGCATAGGAGAAAAGAAACAGAAAATATATAAAATACTTAAAATCGGATTAAAAAAAGCAAAAGTGAATACCCAGAATATTTTTTTTCCAAATCCTTGACCAAATATCGGATAAAAGCGTGTGCTTTTCAGGCAATGAATTAATAGTATCGCCCACAAACACAAATAGAAATAATTTAATAAATTTAAAAGCATTGTATTCGGCCTTTACGTTTTCGCTTTAATTTGAACTTTTATGTCATTAAAAAAAACACTTTAAGCCTTTATATAATCTCTTATATTTTTTCGGTTTTTTTTAAACCTGACTTGGCAAATATTTATACTTTAAGAGAAAAAGTTTGATTTTTTTCATATCGAACATCCTATAATAATCTTTAATTTTAAATCACAGGTGAATATACGTATAAGTATTAAATTCCTGATAAAAATACATATGTACTCTTATTGCTATTAATTACGATACTTTTTTTCCTTGCCTTTTTATGGATTTTGAGTACATTCCTAATAAATAAATCATTTTGGAGAATATATTATGATAGGTAAGAAAATAAGACTTGAACGAATAATAAACCGTAATTCACACAGAACTGTCATTGTTCCTATGGATCACGGAGTTACAGTAGGTCCGATAGAAGGCCTGGAAGATATGCGAACCGCGGTTAGCAATGTAGTTTCCGGCGGCGCAAACGCGATATTAATGCATAAGGGAATAGTCCGGGCCGGTCATAGAGGTACCGGTGGAGACGTTGGATTGATTATTCATATTTCAGCAGGAACATCGCTTAGCCCGGACCCGAATGCCAAAGAACTGGTTTGCACCGTTGAAGAAGCAATAAAACTCGGTGCGGACGCAGTTAGTATTCATATCAATCTCGGAGCCGGAACTGACAAAGAAATGCTATGGCAACTGGGCCATGTAAGCGAACGATGCTTCGAATGGCAAATGCCCCTTGTTGCAATGATGTACACACGCGGCTCGAAAATCCAAAATGAATACGACGTGAAATATGTCAAACACGCCGCAAGGGTAGGCGCGGAATTGGGCGCTGATATTGTAAAAGTTCCTTACACAGGAAGTGCTGAGACTTTCAGGGAAGTCGTGAACGGCTGCCCTGTCCCGGTTGTTATTGCCGGCGGAGCTAAAATGGATAGTGATGAGGATATTTTCAGAATGGTCGAAGGTGCCCTTGCCGCAGGTGCAGCGGGTTTATCAATTGGAAGAAACGCATTCCAGCATAAAAATCCAACAAAGATGATTCAGGCACTTAGCCAGGTTGTCCACAATAACGCTTCTGTCGAAGACGCATTAAAAATGCTTAAAGGGTAATCTATAATGAAAAAATTCTGGGTTAATGTTATACCATATGAAAAAGAACT
>CAZMPL010000077.1:0-12239 GCA_964567805.1 uncultured Pirellulales bacterium
TCCTCGCCATAAAGCTACGTCCCTTTCTGTAGTCGCTGTTGCGCCATTTATCGGCATACCAGCACAATTCTTTAGCAAAAAATTCTCCCATATCAGTATACCCATTGGACTTGTATAGGTTCTTTTACTTCCTCATTCAAGATTTCCGGTACTCTTCTTCCACGAATATCACGAACTCTTACACGTACTTGTCTTGATACTTTCTGTTTTGTTGGATAGTCCATTAAAACTTCAATATTGTAATCATCAGGATCTAACGACGAAAAGTCGAGAATTCCTGTGTAATACCTTTTTTCATATGGCATAAACATGCCGGCTTTATCAGTACTAAGCATTGCCGATGTGTATCCCAAACCTTCAGCTTTAACGACAGCGGCTCTTATCATCGAAGGAGCAATATGTGAATTTCCATTATTTTCGAATTTTGCCTGAATAAGAAATGTAGATTTACTGGCGTTAATTTCTGTAAGGTTTATCGCAGTACATTTTACATTAGCCTGTTGTTTGGCATTGATATTTTTTACACAGACATTCATCCATGTTGTACCGGCAACCTGACCATCAGGATAAACTACTTTAAGCCCGAGATTTGCATAATAATTTGAATACTTTATTGCATTTTCCGGCATTTCGGCGGTTATTGATAAATTGCGTGTTCTATACTCTTCAAGAACCAGCTTTTTAGGCTCGAATGACAACCAGTTTTGACAAGTTAATTCATTTTCCAGCTTTTCATTGTTTTCGCCGGCAATTCCCTTAAAGGATTTTGGAACATCAAGAACAGGAACAATCTCTATTCTCTCGCCAACTGCGCCATGTACTTTAATATTCATGGTGAGTCTCTTGCCAGGTGACGTTTCAAAAATCAGCTCTTTCAAATCCAAATCGAGAGGAACATCAGATACGGCACTGCCTATCAAAGGATCACCTTTGAATTCAATCTCCTTTGCCATTCTTGATTTGCTTCCTCTTAACATACCATCCACATATAAAATTGCGTCAAGCTGATATTTACCGCTCGGCAGAGATCTTCCAATATCGCTTTTCAAAGTCAATCCTACTCCGGGAATAATACCTATCTCATCGAATTCATGAGTAGTAATTAGCTTCCAGTGTTTATCCATATATCCACGAAGCCTGATAATGGGTTTTAATCGTGGAAAAGATAAGCCCTTGTTAGTGGCTTTTATAGTAAGCAGCACTTTTCCTGGAACAGGCCCGTCGGCTTCGATAAATTCCATTCCAACATCCTGTATTTCAACTTTAGATACAAGGGTAGGTGTAAGCTGAACACTTGTTACTACAGGAATACCTGTCCTGATAACCATCGGAACTCTTTCAGATTCACTGGCTTTTGCCCTTGTTGAAGCCATAATAGTTGCTCCATAGAAACCTGTTTTGGCGTTATATGGAACATCTATTCGTACTGGTATAACCACATCACCATCTTTGGGAACTGTAACACTCAATTTTTCCATTTTAATCCAGCTTTTGCATGACGATACTTTCGATATATCAAGACCTGGATAATAATCAAACGGGCTGCATGGATCTGTATCGAAAGGCAACCATTCGCCGTTTTCTTTCTGTGTCAGTTCAATAATTTTAAAGTCAATTTTAATTTCACTATTCGGATCGAAATTATGTATTCTCAATTCTTGTTCATTATTTGAACGTGGACGAGCAATAAAATCTATTCTTCCCGGCTGAACTACATATCCCGCCAGGTTTCCTGATTGAGCATTAGCAGACTCTACAGATAGAAACATTGCGACTAAAACTCCAGCCAGGCAAAATAGAAAAGTAGTATTTGAAAAATACTTTTCAAAAAAACATTTGTTTTCATTATGTTTTTTCATATTTTTTCGACAGATGTTAGATTCCAAACGAGTTGTTTTATTTCCATACTTCATTATTAGACTCCAAATATAAAACGAAAATCTGACTTCAATTTCTGATTTTTCTCCTTTGACCTCCTGTCCATATAACTAAATTTACCACTCCTTCGTTTCTAACATATTCGGCAATCTAACATCCCCACTTTTTATAATTCCTTCTAAAAACCCCCCTGAAAACCACAAATAAGCGGTTTGAGGTGCGTTTAAGCAGCTTTGTTTTTTATTAATATTGTTATCAATACTAATAACACTACCAAGCCACCTGAACCTGCTTCAATATGGCTAATTCTACCAATTTAACATCCCAAAGTCAAGCACAAAGTATCCATATTATCTATTTTACACACTGTATTGACAATATATTAAAACATCCTATGCTTATCATTTGTATCTTTCTTAAATATCCTGACTTAGCCCGATAATTCATATTGTTTCAATCTTCAAATCAACATATCAGAATAGCTTATTTCCAACCCAGATACTTCTGCAATTAACGTCCTATATTAATGTATATTTATTTTTGTAAAAAAATTATAAAAAATACAGAAAACCAAACTGCAAACAGCTTTTGCTTTTTACCATTTTGCATTTTCTACACTCTTTAAAACCAAATAATACCTACAACACAAATACACATAGTTATCATGCTTCGATAACCTGACCGTTAGAGATGATAAAATATTTAGAAATGAAAATTCTTAAACAAAATATTTTGAAATCTTAATTCTTCAATATGTGCAATTATTTAATTAGCTCAACCTCTGACAAAAACAAAAAAACTCTTCGATATGCAACTTGAAATTTAAAATATCTTTAAAAAAAATGGGAGGGACGAATTTATATATCCGCCCCTCCCTTGATTCTTTAACATTGCGGCAAACTTAATTAAATTGGCTAACTAAATCCTGGCCATTAAGTTTACCTTTTCAGGATACCTGAAAATTAGTCGCAATAATCACAGAAATCTGGTGTAGCTGTTGGAACTGCTAAGATACCAACTTCACCAACCTGAACTTGTGTGTTTGGTGTTGTTGAATAAATGTTTGCATCCCAAGCTTCGACGCAGACGTTAACTGTATTCCAGTTGCCATCGCCGGAAACAATCCATGTTGTAGCTGTTGTTGCGCCGCTCTGGAAATATGCTTTCCAGTTATCGCCACTCCAACCGCCGCTGATGATTGAGCTGGTCTTGTAAAGCTTTAATGAAAGCTTTGCTTCGAAGTTTGCTCTTACTTTAATTTCTACGCAGCCTTTGTAGCATGGGAATGACTGTCCACTTGGGCAGTTTACCTGTGTCATGACAATTTTCTTCTGTGAGCAGTTTTCGATCTCAATGAACATACCAACTTTAATGAAGATCGGGATTCTGCAGATCTCTTGTGGAGTGTATGTAATTGTTATTGTTGCAGGCCATAAACCATCAATTTTAATCTGTCCTGGAACTGTAAACATATCACCACCTGCTTGACCGTAGGAAACTGTAGCAAGCATACCCATCAGTGCTATTGCAATTATACTTTTCTTCACCATCTTAAATTCCCTCTCATAACTAATGTTATGGCTCTATTATACGCCATTCTTTAAGGCAATAGAGCTAATTATTTTTATCTACGCCCAGGTCAATACCCGAGCCACGTATTGCGGATTCATATTTAATTTTATAATCCCAACATGTGAACCCACTCTTATCATGTTAGAACCTTAACCCCTAAAGATTCTGGATTAGCAATTAGCGATTTCCAATCACTTTTTACGCCACAAAAACGGGTTGATTTTCTGGCGAATCACAGGACTACTTAATCAGCCTGCGATCTTCAGTTCTTCACTACCTCAAACACCTCCTTTCTCCCTCATTCTTTTCAGAAGAGGGATCCTGTGTAGGACTTTAATGTATCCACTATTCCTGGGCATAAATAATCAAAATAGTCATTGAAGTCACAAAAATAATTTCTTCTTTATACTACTAATTTAATCACTAAACAGGAGGCAATATGGTAAAAGCAATCGTTCCGGAATATTTTCCCGCACGATCGAATTGTCCATTTGCCTTAACTAAAAAATCTATTTTTATGTCATGAGAACCAAACATCGGCTCAGATATAGTGACAGGCTTATTCAATGAAATAAAACCATCTGTTGCCGAAGTCTTTATATAAACGCGATCTTGATTAATTTCGCGGCCTAATCTACTTTTCAAAGAACTCATTGAAGCAACTATCGAACCATGAAAACAATTTGAATTAACTTTCACAGTTAATGCTTCTGGTATAATATTATCCCATATCAGACTGGAACTCAGAACAACCGCTTTTTGCTCAAAAGATAAATAAACATAAGGTTCTTCTGCATACGCTATTCCTATAGCATTTAATGATATTAAACCAATCAGCATTGAGAACAGTAATTTCTTCATTTTTTCTATCCCCCCAGGATAAAAACTACTATTTTCTGAGTTAGAAATTCAAAGAAAAGAAAAGCGATATGAATCTTTTCACCAATCTCCTCTTAACTCTAATCTCCTATTGACTACTTCACGTCATTTACCACGGCAAACACTCTTACATCTATTCTATGTTGCCCAGTATAACATGTTTCCCAATGCAAATCAACAAAAAAACTACTCTTTTATATACTTTTTATCAATCTTAACATCAGTAATTAATTCCAATTCTACCCATTCTAAAACAATTTATCAATAAAAATATTTAAATATTTTAAACATTGAATTCTCACAAAAACATCCTCCAGAATCATAACCAATCCACAGAACATAACATAAAACATAAATCCTTGCAATATAAAGACATACATTCAATCTTTTCTATTGTTTTTCGATATTATTAATGCAATAATACCAATGTGAATTATATATTCTTACGTAATTTTCAATATTTTTTTTGAAAATACAAAGTAACAGATAGTATTGGTTAAAGTCGAATAAAAGATTATAATAATGAAAATGTTAAGATTTTTTACCGAATTTATTAAAGCAAAAAATCAAAGTGACGAGAAAAAATTCAAACATATGACAGGAGACGAGAAAAGATGACATTACGAATTACAAGTTCAGCTATTACATTTTCTTGTACAGTACTCTCTCTATTTTGTTTTGTATTACAAAATACCGCCTCAGGCTCAATTTCCAATACCAATGAAAACAATAGTGAGAAAGTTCAAATCAATGATAATATAGTAGCTAAAATTGATGAATACACAATTACCAGGCCGGAACTCGAAAAAAGATTAATTTTATCCTACCAGCCTGACCCATATAGATTATATTCTGAACAAAGAAAACCATACGATGCCAATTCTATGCTTCTGCTGATGTTAGGAGAGAAAGCTGTTGTTTTAGAAGCAAGAAAACAAAACCTTATCAAAGATGAAACGATACAACAGGCTGTAATGAACGAACGCCAGAAGCAAATCGTAAACTTATGGGTTAAGAATAATATCAGGAAAGAACAAAGCAAAATCTCTGTTACCGAAGAGGAAATAAATAAACAAATAGAAGCAGCTCCGAATATGAACAGGGAACAAGCAAAATCAGCTATTGAAAATACAAAAACCAATAAAATGCTCGACCAATGCTATGCAGATTTATATAAAAACTCAGATGTTAAAAAATTGAAGGAAAATTATTCAAAAGCCAGCCAGATTCACGACAGATTGCTAAATCACCCTGTGACACCCAGACCGGCAAGCTTTATTCGTGATTATCAAGTTAATGATGAATTAACGGAGGAGGAAAAAAACATAGTTTTAGCTGCGTTTACTAATGGAAAAGTTACGCTGCAGGATTGGCTTGACCTTTTATGTGACTTTTCTCCACCAAGCAGACCCAAAAATCTCAACACTGAAGAAGGAGTTGATAAACTGCTCGAGCAGGCTATCATAAAACCCTTAATAGCAGCTGATGTCCACAAACTTGGCTTGGATAATAATCCTGTATTCATAAAACAGATGAGAGATTACGAAAATGAACAGCTTCTGAATTACGTTAGGAATCAGAAAAACCAGGATATAAATGAACCAGCAGAAAAAGACATCCTTGACTTTTTCAATAAAAATAAAGACTTTTTCGTTATAAACAGAATGATGGAAATTGATGAAATATGGTGCAAAGATTTGCAAACAGCTCAAACTGCTAAAAAAGAATTGGATAGCGGCAAAGATTTTAATGACGTTAAAAAGGAATTCTCATTATACACACAAATCCAGGCTTATCAAACATCTCTTAATAATGAGGGATTCTTCTGGAAAGAAATATGGACAGGCCAGCAAAATAAAATTATTGGACCTGTCAAAGGTTTCCAAATTAACTCAATTAAGTGGCGAATAGTAAAAATTATTGAAAAACAGCAGGGAAATCTGCCGGAATACTCTAAAGAACTTGAAACAATGGCAAAATACCTTATGATGAGCGAAATGGCTATTAAAAAGTTTGATAATTATTGCCTCGATACATTAAAAAAGTATCCATATGAAGTTTATGTCGATAAAATTAAAGATATCGACCCAATGAAAATACCATAAGTAATTATGGAAAATGCTCAAAGGATTAGAGCTTGATTTATACATTATATAAATATATATTTCGCGAACTGATGAGAGTATTCTTGCTGGCGTTAATCGCGCTGACATTAATTCTAAGCATGGGAAGCATATTGCAGCCTATCCAGCAGTATGGAGCCGGTCCGAAACAGGTTGTCATTTTCCTATTCTACTTTCTTCCGATAACACTTACTTTCGTTCTTCCCATAGCCGCTCTATTCGCTGGTGCGCTTGTTTATGGAAGATTTACAAGTGACAACGAACTTGATGCATGCAGAGCAAGCGGCATAAGCGTAATTAACCTGGTTATTCCCGGACTGTTTCTCGCGGTTGTCGTAGCAATCTCAAATTTATTCCTGAGTTTCTATGTCATGCCGACATTCGTTCATTTAGCGGAAAAATCAATAAAAGCCGACATTAAACAAATGCTTTTCAGAAGTATCGAACAAAAAGGCTATTATAAAGTTCCACCTGAGAATGAATACCTGATTTATGCCGATCACGTGGACAATCAAAACGATACGCTTTATGGAGTTGTCCTGACAAAATTAGACGGTTTGGAAGTTGGTGAAATCTATACAACTGAAAGCGCCAAGATTAATATTATTCCACATGATACGACAAATGAAGTGAAAATAACAATTCGAAATGGCTACCAAATGAGTGACAAACAAACCATTTCACTAAATTCCCTGCCAATTACAACAGAGTTCGGCTCACTGCTCGCGGATAATATAACATTCAAAAAAATTGATGAGATGAGAAAAATTAAAGCGGATTTAATGAGATTCGATCCCGTAGCCGAAGCCGCATACAACACTTTAAAACAACTCACGGCAGAACTTTTTGTACATGATATTCAAAACCACATCTCAGAAATGAATAATCAAACCAATAACGATAGCAATCAGGCTCCAGAATATTTCTATGAGCTGACTGGTGAACCTAATTCGATAAAATTTTCACTGGTCCCGTGTACAGCAGAAAAAGGACAAATTAATCTAACAGGTGAAATTACATTAATTGAATTCGATACGAAGAATCCCGATATTTCCCATACATACAAATGCAAAGAGGCATTTTTCCGTTTCGAAGGCAGCAGACAGGATACTACTCTTGCAATGGATATCCGGGGAGCGAGAGACATAAACACGGGTGAAATTAAAATGTGGGATTCTATTACCGGCTTGAAAATACCGAAGGATATCGAAAAAACAAGAAAACAATTTTACACGGATAAAGGCTCGATAAATGTTTACAAACTCGCTTCGGGACAAACTGGTTTGACGGGATTTAATCCGAGTACAAATCTTAAGCAGCTTGAATTGTTATTAAAGTTAGAAATTGACAGAACAAACGCTGATATAAAATCTGAAATGCATTCCCGTCTTGTTTTCGGAATCGGATGCATTTCAATGATATTAATCGGGATTGGACTTGGAATATTAAAACGAGGAGGTCACCTTCTCAGCGCATTCGGCGCAAGCTGCGTCCCGGCTGCTATTCTTATCGTGTGTATAATGAGCGGCAAACAGCTTACACAAAACCTTGGTGCCCAGACTATCTCTGGCATAACTGTAATGTGGTCTGGCTGCTGTGCCCTCTTTTTAATTGCTCTTGGTCTATATTATTATTTAGTTAAAAATTAAAGATTAAACTCAAGCTATGAAAAAATTAGACAGATATGTTGCTAAAAATTTCCTCGTTGGTTATGCGATAGCGTTCTGTGTACTAGTAGGCATGAGAGTAATTATAGATTTATTTGTAAATCTCGATGAGTTTACAGAAAAATACGGTCAACTTTCTACAATCGGGGTAATTGAAGATATTGTCAATTACTATACAATGAACAGCCTGCTCTATTTTCGTGATTTCGCGGGAATGATAACAGTAGTAGCAGCATCGTTTTCATTTGGAAAAATGATTCGCTCAAATGAGCTCATCGCGATTATGGCATCAGGCGTAAGTTTGAAAAGAACGATATGGCCGGTAATTTTTATAGCCTTGATTTTAACCGGTGTTCTTGTTGTTAACCAGGAACTCGTCATTCCGTCTCTGGCCGATAAACTCACAAGAAAACAGGATGATATACAGGGACAGGAAACCGTTAATGTCAGATTTATCACTGACGGAAAACGCTCCTTGATTTTTTCTTATAAATTCGATTTCGCAACTGCCACTCTCTATAATCCGACAATCCTGCTTCGAAAACTCATTTCTAAAAATGGCGTATGTGAAGTAACCGCACGTATAGACGCAGGAAAAGCGGTTATCGACAAAAAAACAGGGAACTGGATGCTTTACACAGAGAATCCGGTCACTAAGGAATGGGAAAACTATGGTCTTGTAATCGAACGCGATCCGGAAAAACCAATTGGAAAAATTCCTTTTTATTCAAGTGACATAACCGCCAGGGACATTCCTCTTAGAGCCAAATCGGAAAATATTTCCCTGATGTCTTTACAACAGATTATATCTCTTGCGTCACAGGGAACAAAAGTTCGAGATTTGGCGAATCTTAACAGCCAGAAACATTTCCGTATTACCGAACCAATTATCAGCATGATAATGCTCATCATAAGTTTACCTATATTGGTTTGCAGGGATCCTAAGACTGTAAAAACCGCCGTGTTTCTTAGTTTCAGTATTACGTCCCTGTGCTTTGTTTTAACTTTTATCTGCAAAATGCTCGCTACCGAACAGATAGTCTTCAATAAAGTAATTCCTGAATTCTGGGCGTGGTTACCTGTATTTATATTCCTTCCAATATCCTTTATCACGCTGGACTCCATGAAAACCTGAAAATACAACGACACCATCTTAAATTATTCTTAACAGGAAGATTATGTATAAAGAGACAATAACTTTCCCAAAAGACGAATTAACACATGATACTATTGTTGAGTGGTGGTATTTCAACGGCAATCTGGAAGATGCAAAAGGAAACGGATATTCTTTCATGAATTGTTTGTTTAAGACAAATCCCCAAAAGATAAATCTTCCCTTCGTAAAAAAAATCCCTTTGAAAGATTATTATTTTTCACATCATCTTCTATCTGACACTAAAAATAAAAAATTCGAATCGTTCGTCCACCCGCTGTTACTTGTTTCCAAAGACAGTTTTTCGAGAGAAAATTTATTTATAAACTATATTACACTTCCCGTTATAAATTATGTTAATTTCTGCATAGAGGCGATTGATTCCTTTAAATACAGAATTAAAACAGATTCTTTCGACCTTATTTTAACTTCAGGCAAAAAACCTCTCTTTGCAAACAAAACCGGATTTTTGAATTCCGGCACAGAGTATGAAAATTATTACTACTCTTTAACTGATTTGAAAACAGAAGGGACAATATTCCTCAATGGAGACAAGATAAAGGTTTCAGGTAAATCATGGATGGATCACCAATGGGCCGATACACCTTACGAGAAAAATGTTAAATGGAACTGGTTCTCGATTCAACTGGATAACGATACACAAATAATGTGTTACGAACTAACTTTGAAAAACGAAAAAAAATACCTGGCGAATTTAATCGATAAAAACAGTAAATGCAAATACACTGAAGAAATCATGATAAATCCTGATGGAAAAGTCTGGGCAAGCAAAAAAACCGGGGCAGAATATCCCCTTTCATGGAAAATTAAAATTCCCTCATGGAAAATAGACTTGAACGTAAAACCTATGTCTGAAAACCAGGAAATGATTTTCAGTATTATTAATTATTGGGAAGGACCTATCAACATTTCCGGAAGGATTAATAACATAGATATTAAAGGAAAAGGGTTTATGGAACTTGTCGGCTATCCTATGAAAAAATCATGGATTAAACAACATGAAGAAAACTTCAAGCATATCTTAAAGGGAAAAATAGAACATCTATTAGGCAAAGCCTGACCTTATGGCAAGTTTTTATATCAAGTGTCACAGGGCGAAGTTTTCCGTGATAATTTGATTTTTTGCAAAGCCGATGTTTCGTAATGAACTTTTGACTAACTTCATCATCAAAGGCGGTCCGCAAAGAAAAACCATTGCTCCGGGTAAAACAGGACCAAGAAGCTCTTTTAATATTGCTTCGTTAAGATACCCCTTCAAACCGGCGTAATCAGGTTGCTTTGACATTATATGATGAATTTTCAAATTCGGCATTGTATGAAGAATATCCTCAAACTCTTCAGGAAGAAAAGTATCATTAACCGTCTGATTTGCCCAAATTAAAGTTACATGTTTCTGGTTATACGTTTGAGCTATATATCGAAGCATACTCAGCAGCGGAGTTATCCCTATTCCACCAGCAATTAGAATAATGTGATCCGTACGCGGGTACATCATAAAGGAAAAACGTCCCAATGGCGCTTCGACAGTCGTTTTATCTCCAACTTTCGTCTGACCTATAGTTGAAGTATAATCACCGCTGTTTTTGATCGTGAAACTGATATAATCACGGTTGGCAGGCGATGAAGAGATAGTAAAAGGATGTTCTTCTGACTTGAGGCTTTTACTGAATATTCGCAAAAAAGCGAACTGGCCGGGCAGATATTCAAATAAACTTGTTTTATCCGGCTTCAATCTAAGGTTAAAAACATTATGATTTAAAGCCGTAACTTCAGTTACTTCATAAGGATTTTCCTTTAACCTGCGCGGCATGATAAATTTTACCCAGATAAACAATATGGCATACGCCGATATAACCATCAAAAAGACTATTCTTGATAACCGGAATTGAAGTTCGCTTCCTTTAACCAGTGCATGTATAGCCGCCAGAAGTACAGCTATAAACGTTAATTGATGAATTATCCGCCAATACCGATAATCAAGTTTCAAAAACAATCGAAAAAGTGATGTGCACACTATAACTGCCAGAAGTGTCAATGTAGCCGCCCCGAGCAATTCAGGCCAGAGTTCCAGCTTTAATGCTCCAAAAGAATATGAGTCGGATTGATAAAGAAGTAATGGATGAAAAATTGCCAATGTAAATGCAGTTGATCCGAGAAATTTATGACTAACCATCAACCTGTCTATGCCGAATATTTTATTGAGGATTTTGAGTCGTGCGGAAAAAACAAATTGAGTTATTACTAAAG
Source organism: uncultured Pirellulales bacterium (assembly GCA_964567805.1). Classification (GTDB taxonomy): domain Bacteria; phylum Planctomycetota; class Phycisphaerae; order Sedimentisphaerales; family Anaerobacaceae; genus JAFGPS01. The sequence continues at coordinate 11,541 of CAZMPL010000077.1, forward strand.
TAGCCGCCCAAAGGCCGGAGATTTTGCCCGCAATAGCAAAAATCTGACCCGAAGCTGAAACGTTTGGGGTATTTGCCAAGACCGCCACTGCTTCAGTAACAAGGATTAGAGCGAAAACAAGATATGCAAGAAATCTCGTAATTATTCGCCATGAACCTGAAATAAATAATATTTCCGAAAATCGAGCCATTCGCAGGTTAATCCACCTAAGCCTTAATTTCCTTTGAACGCCAGTATTGCAGTATGGAAAGAGCAAGCGGGAGTTTTGCGAAAAGAATGATAATGTCCGGGAGCATTGTTTGTAAAATTATTGAGCCGAGCGTTATAGTTTCCGGTGGATTATCGAATGAATAATTCGCCATAGTAATTGTACCGCCGATTATTGCGATAATTGTAATAAGAAATGCCCATCGTGCGGTCTTGGAATAATTGAACATAAACGGCAGGATAAAAGTCGTAACAAAGCCGACTATGGCCGGCAGCCAGTTGATAGCTGATACAGCAGGTGAATGATGTGCAACGTGAATCATCCACCCTCCGAGCGAAAGAAGCGAAAGCGAAACGATAGGGTAACAAATTTCTTTCCTAAACATAATTTTCTCCTATACCTTAATAAAACTTTCAGAACCAGTAGCTTACTCTCACCTGAATGGTTAGTTATATAAGGATTTTGCCTAATATTGAGTGATTAAAAACTTA
>CAZMPL010000078.1:0-7488 GCA_964567805.1 uncultured Pirellulales bacterium
CTCAATTTGGGCGCAGGGAATCGAAGGAACGAGAATAACCGAGTTTGCGGATGTCGCTGAGCAGATACGAATTGATGTAAATGAAACGCTCGATTCTTTCAGAAGGCAGGAGCAGAGTCGTCCCTATACGGATTACCAGTATTTCTCGATACCTGAAAATACTGTTATCGCAAACCAGATGGGACAGTTAGAGGATGTCCAGCCTAATGACCGCGAAAACAGGAGCAGTGACGCAAGCTTAAATTTTGTAAGGGAATCGCAGGAAATTGGAAATAATTTCAATGGCTTAAATCAGCGGCAGGTTGCTTTAAGGGTTTCTCCTCTTGCGGATGATATCGAACATGATTTGGCTTATTTTAATTTTCAATACGACAATGACAGTAATACCCTGACAACTCCGAATGGATTTGTCGCCCAAACGCCATCACAGGTTTTAGTAAATGAATCAGAGCCTTTCAACAAGCTATTGGAAAGTAATTATAAAAATGTTCAGGACAACCTGATACCCGCTCTCGAAAAAAGTAAATTGAAAGCCTTATCGGATAGCCCGGTAAAGTTTGATGACTTTGCACAAGATTCGAAAGAGGAATTGGAATCAACTATAATTAAAAAAGAAGCCAAAGATATAGCAGCGGCGGAAGTAGAAAGTGGTGAGAAAAAAGCTGTCGCGGTTTCTAAACAGGTTAATAAAGGGATTAATACCTCAAACAGAACAGGGAGTTATAATATCGAAGGTTTGCGAAATGCAAATGATGCACCTCAGGTTCAGATGCAAACACGAGATATTGTTGCGAGCAATACCGCTCAGAGTTATTGGAACAATGTTGCTGTTCAGGACGAAATTACTAACAGGTCTATACAGCAACAGGAAAGGCAGAGGCAAACTGGTAGAGTTTTAGATGTAACGACTGCTCCGGTATCTCAATCTGCAAGTCCACAAACAGAAGCAACGCCGCAACAAGTAATGCAACAGCAGCCGATGGCTGGAGGTCGAGGCGGCATGAGGGGCGGCTATGGCAATACGGATTCCGGCGGCGGTATGATGGGCGGCTACGGCGCTGGAATGATGGGTGGAAATAACGCTGGTATGGGCGGCATGGGAGGTAACGGTGATAGAGCAGCTGGTGGCTCAGGCAGTTATGGCGGCGGTATGGGAATGGGAGGCAGAACCACCGAAGGTGGAGCAATCTTCAACGAATCCACTCAAAGTGACCAAAGACGTGAACCCGAACAAAATCAGTCTTTTTCGTTTGGTGCGCAATATACAATGAATATGCCTGTGTTAACCGAGCCGAATCAGAATGATATTGTCGAAGTAGTAATTGAGCCGTTCAGTACGATAGTAATTCCGGAAGAAAACAATAAAGACTCAATCTTCGGCGTTCAGGTTTTTATGATACGCCGGGTTAAAATCGAGGGAAAAGAGCTTTACCAGGGTTTCCAGCTAAATGAGAAAAAACTGCTCGAAAAAGTTGAGGACTCGACGAGGCGTTTTGTGCGTGAGGGGATGAGTTATGAGCTTGGCCGCAAGCTGAATGAAAATTCCGCTTACACCGCGATTCTTGATTTTGGGTTCGGGCATTTACTTCTGAATTTATTCGAGGATAATCCCGGTCGCTTTGTGGTACAGATAAGCCATTTACAAAAATGGTATTTCAGTATTGTCGCGGTTGTTTTTCTGGCGGTGACATTGGCGATGATAAGCTTATGGCTCAACGCGCGGGAACAAATTATGCTCGCGCAGAAAAAAGATGATTTCGTTTCGGCGGTTTCACACGAATTGCGAACGCCTTTGACTTCGATAAGAATGCACGCGGAAATGCTTGAGAAAAACTGGATCAAATCACAGGACAAGCTCGGCGAGTATTATCGAAGCATGAGGACCGAAAGCGAGAGGCTCACAAGATTGATTGAAAACGTTCTTGATTTTTCACGCATTCGGAAGGGCAGTAAGAAATATTTATTCAAGCTTGGTGACATAAACAAATGCGTTACGGATGTTGTCGAAATGATGAGAGCTTACGCGGCACAGAGAGGTTTCCAGATTCAAATACAGCCCGGCGAGTGCGGCGAAATTGCTTTCGATAGTGACGCTGTCACTCAAATTGTCGTGAATCTTATCGACAACGCGGTAAAGTATTCGAGTAATTCCGAAGACAAAACCGTTTCTGTGCGAACCAAAAGCGATGGTCAATATGTCTTGATAGAAGTAGAGGATCACGGCCCGGGAATTCCGCATCGCCAGAAAAAGAAAGTATTCCAGGAATTTTACAGAATAGGCGCCGAATCCACACGCGAGACAACCGGCAGCGGCCTGGGACTTGCATTAGTCAAGAAATTCGCACAGGCGCATGACGGCTTCGTGGAAATTATAAACGCAAGACCAACAGGATCAATTTTCAGAGTATCACTTGCCGCAAAACTTCAGAATAATATATAAGCACGTTGGTTATAACATAACTCAAATTAAAAACTCCTGTAAGCGTTCACAGAAAAACATTCATTTGCTGGTTTTTCAAAAAACGCACTCTCGTTCTTCGCAGCGAAGCGCTGCTTCGCAGAGTAGAAATTGTCATTCCGCACTTGTTGCGGAATCCAGGAAATATATGAATATGGATTCCCGCCGAAGTTTATCTCATGGGGGCGGTAATAACAGAGTCGTATTTTCTGTGAATGGTTACTTTAATTTATAATCGACGGGTGGCAGCCTCAAACGCAGTTTGGGGATGGCTTAGTGCGTATTTACCATCCCCATCCTGAAAAAAACAGGATGAGGCTGCCACCCATTATTATATGAAAACAAGTTTCTTTCGTATACATCCTGAAAATCAGGTTCGGTGCTCGGGCTCCTTGCGGAGATGACAAAATGCGTCGATATTTAATAGAACATAGTTTATAAAATAATTTATTTTATAATTGGTTATTTTGTGAAAATAAAAATAAATTTATAGTTGTCAAGACGATATAAAGAGTTACACTGAATTTATTAGCGTTGAGAGGTACAGATGTGCTGATCCGCCGCGTTTTGATTGGTAAGATTAATACTTTTTGCAACTGGCGGAAATGAAAGGATACAAAATGGGTATGGTCGAGTCGGATCAGGAAATTCTCGAATTCGCGATATTTCGCGAGAATGAAGCGTACAATTTCTTTATGACTTTAGCTGATCGAGTGAAGGACGAACGGATTAGTAAGATATTTGAGGAATTTGCCGCCGAGGAACTTGTGCATAAGGAAAAACTGGAGCTTGAGATTATGAAACTGGGCAAGACTGTTTCGACGGAACTTGAGCCTCCAAGACCTGCCGATGAATATATAATCAGTGACGATAATGAACTGCTGGATATGGATTATAGAGATGTTCTTATGCTGGCGATAGAAAAGGAAGACGCCGCGTATAAAACCTATATTAATCTTATTGGTACAATTCACGATGAGCATTCGAAGGAAGTGCTTTTAGCGCTTGCCGAGGAAGAGATTAAACACAAGTTACGTTTCGAGACCGAATATAAGAATCTGGAGAAAAAGCAGGGGGGAAAGCAATAGCGTTTATTTATTATTGTTTAGAATGCGTTTTCTTTATTTGGCAGGTCCCTTGGAGCCCAAAGGGCCTGTTAAAAATTAACCACGAATGAACACGTCCCCTTGAGATGGCTAAGCCAAATAAACACTAATTCCTTATAAAAGCTTTAGTAGGGTGCTTGACAACGCACCAATCCCTCTTTTCATGACAATCTCCTTTTTTCTACTTCATTTGTTTTTCTATAAATTCTTTTAACGCAACGGCATTATTAAATTTTTCATTTTTTGCAGAGTAAACAAAAGTGATGTGATGTTTTTTAGCTATCGAGTATATATTCTCCAACTGTTCTTTATTGTCTTTTAGTTCTGCAAAATAACGCTTTTTAAACTCATCCCATTTGTCGGGATCGTGATTAAACCACTTTCTTAATTCATTGCTTGGAGCAATATCTTTCAGCCACTCATCGATTTGTGCCGTTTCTTTGGAGATTCCACGCGGCCAGATTCTATCAACCAATATACGATGGCCATCTTTAGGTGATGTGCTATTATATACTCTTTTAAGATTTATTTTCATGGTTCCGATTTTAATTCATATCCTATAATCGCATGAAATGGTGGCTGTCCCGATATACCATTTGTTATTACCAATAACACCTACAAAAATAAGCTTCTCCTTTATCTTTATTATATAAAAGAATTTTATTGAAATCATCGCCGCATAACGCATAAGCATCACATTTACTCCATTTCTGTGGAGTAAACCATACAGGCTCATTTATTCCATGTTCAGGTTGATATACTAACGCTTCACTTATATGTTGTTCGTATGTTATGCTGAGACGTCCATTCTCATATCCAAGATAAGATACCCTTTTTAATGCTATTGAATTTACAATTATATTTATATCTTTTTCACTTATATTAAATCGGAATACATATCCACCAAAATCATATGATTGATCTACTTTTATGTTTTTTACTGATTTAGGAATTGGATCTACTATAAAATACTTAAAACTTTGTAATGGATCAAGATTTCTTTTAATACAAGAACTATGAAATAATACCCCAGAAATAATAATTATATAAAATATAAATATCTTTTTTACTCTCATTTTATTACTCTTTCTGATTATTTTTTATTCCTCAATTTATTGCAGTATCAATCATAGCGACCACTTTATTATCCCTAATAATAACATAACCTTCGCGTCCCATCAAATCTCCCCAACTAATTACACTTGATCTGTAAAAATAAAGTTCATCTCCTTCTTCACATTTTTCTCTAAGATTTTCATAAGTTGGTGCATTATCAAAAGGTAATGGACCTCTGATTTCCCAATCCGAAGCGGGTAACGTAAGGGGTATATGATTAGGATTCATTACATAATAATAATCTTCTTTCGCCCTGCTTAACTCACTCAACTTTTTCTCTTTCGATTCTGCAGACAACTCATAATCGTCGCCAATTTCAGCTTCAGCGACATGTATTTCATATTCCCTCATTATCTTAAGAACTTCTTCAGACCTGTTAGTTTTCTTTGAATCATCTGAAATTGAGTTGCCAGAATTATCATGACACGAACAAACAAATAATAACATAAAACATGCCATTGTAATTTTCATTTTTTTAATCCTTAATCCAATTAATCATTATTAACAAATCCTCTTTTTTAACACATCTTTATGTATTAACAATGGTTTTTAATAGGATTTTATAGGAACAGCCATCATTTTCAGTATATCTCATACGTTCTTACCCCAACAAAAACAATCACAACAAATATTTGTCATGTGAAACGCCGCATTTTTATCTTTTACTGTTATTTGATATTATTTCTGTGTGAAGGATTTATCAAGAGAATAGTTTCAGTATATTATGGAATAGGAATGACTGGGTAAAACCAAACGCTATTTTTGTGGGCTTTTTCTTTTCTTTTTAGTTAATCCTGAAAACAATATTGAGCGGCAAAAAAGAGGATTTGCGTGTATTTTTGGTTGGAAATTGCGTAAGTCGTTGCTATATAAGCGGATACGAGCGTGATTGCGATTGCGGCTCGATTTGGCCGGAGTATAGATGTTTTTGAAAATAGCGTTTTTTTCTTTCATTTTCAGAACAAAAATGTTAATATCTCGCAATTAAGAAATATATATTTAAATATCAAGTGAATATTTTTTTGCGCATAGGGCGGTATAAAGGTAGGAAATAATGCCGGATAATAATACAAATAGTGTTGATCACCTGAATTTTGAAGAAAAGATAGCAGAGTTTGACAGCCAGATGAATGAACTCAGGAAGCTTAGTTCAATCAAAGGTATTGACTATTCTGCGGAAATACGCGGGCTTCAAAAGCAGCAGGTTGAAGAGCTTGAAAAAGTTTATTCCAATCTTTCCGCCTGGCAGACCGTACAGGTTGCTCGGCATCCGAAAAGACCTCTTGCATGCGATTATATTGAATTGATGTTAAAAGATTTTCGTGAGCTTCATGGTGACAGATTTTTCGGTGACGACAGGGCAGTCATGACCGGTTTTGGGCAAATAGGAAGAGAGAGAGTTTTACTTGTCGCGCAGAACAAGGGGAGAAATATAAAACAAAAAATCGAATGTAATTTCGGCTGCCCAAATCCTGAAGGTTATCGCAAGGCAATACTGAAAATGAAATTCGCCGAAAAGTTCAATATCCCGATTGTAACTTTAATCGATACTCCAGGCGCATACCCGGGTGTCGGAGCGGAAGAACGCGGCATAGCGCAGGCTATCGCGGTGAATCTGCAGGAAATGTCCCGCTTGAAAGTACCGGTTATCTGTGTTGTAATCGGAGAGGGCGGTTCCGGCGGCGCATTGGGTATCGGAGTTGGTGACAGGCTCGCTATGCTCGAATACTCGTACTTTTCGGTAATATCTCCCGAAGGCTGTGCCGGTATTTTATGGCGTGACGGCTCGCAGGCGCCTCATGCCGCTGAAGCTCTGAAGCTGACCAGCAGGGATTTGTATAAACTCGGGCTTATTGATGAAATTATTAAGGAACCTCTCGGTGGTGCGCATAGAAATATGCATGACGCAATCTATAACGTCGAGAAATATATCGTAAAGACGCTCAGAGAGCTTAAACGCGTGAAAATTGAGGACCTGCTTGAGGAAAGGTACCGGAAAATACGTGCGATAGGTTCAGTTTCCGCTGAAACGCTGCAATCAAAAACTCAGGCCGGTACAGAAAAAATAAAAATCGCACTGCGGGAAATTAAAACAAAATCTAAAAAAGTGCATGCAAAAATATAAAGCAGTACAATTTTTATTGTGTAATAAAAATCATACTGCTTTTGATAAGCAATTCTGCTTTTAGCAAGGCAGACATCGTTGCCCACCCTGTATTAATTCATGTTTAGCCGATTTCTTTAGGATTTTTGCCTTCTTCGATTGCCTGGATTTTGTTTACTCTTCTCTGATGTCTTCCACCGAGGAATTCAGTTTTCAGCCAGACTTCGACCATTTTTCTAAGCAGTGATTCACCAATCTGGTCTGCGGGTAAACAAAGGACATTCGCATCATTATGACCTCTTGATGCTTGTGCGCTTAATTCATCGTGACATAAGGCGGCTCTGATACCTTTGACTTTATTAGCGGCCATGCTCATTCCAATACCTGATGCACAGGCTAATATAGCTCTGTCAGCCTGCTTTGTAGAAACTGCGTTTGCAGCCGCGTAAGCTGTGTCCGGATAATCGACCGGTTCGCTGCTATTGGAACCGTAATCGATACATTCATGGCCTAACTCAGTTACTAATACTTTGATTTTCTCTTTCAGGTCAAAGCCTCTATGGTCACATCCAACTGCTATTTTCATGTCATTAACTCACTAATTCTTTCTTTAACAGCTTTTGTAATTATTTTTACACAATTATCGTAAATCCTTTGCGGTTGTCCGATCGGGTCGAAAATTTCTTTATTGCCGGCCAGTAATA
>CAZMPL010000078.1:7498-12235 GCA_964567805.1 uncultured Pirellulales bacterium
TTTTTTGCTTCAGGCGCCAATGTTAAAATTCTCATCAAGTGTATTTTCTCCATTGCGAAAATAAAGTCACTTTCTTCTATCAGCTCTCTTGTTAATCCCTGATTCCTATGGTTTTTAATATCAATCCCATTGGCCGAACAGGCAGCAATTGCTTCAGGAGTCGCAGGATAGCCCGAAGAGCCGATAATGCCTGCCGAACTCACCTTATAACCCATCTGTTCGAGTTCGTCAACCTTGAAATTCAGTTTTTCAGCTAAAAATTTCTTAAATGCACCCTCTGCCATCGGGCTTCTGCATGTATTGCCCGTGCAAACAAAGAGAATCTTGATTTGTGATAACATATCCAGGTCGAGCCTGGTATATGCGCCTTCTCGCAGGATTTCTATTCCCCTGTTGTCTATTCTTGCGACAGTGCTGCTTTTTTTGAATCTGCACTGGCCTGCGTCAAGAACCATATCTATCTGCCCGTCGAGCTTTTCGAGAACCTGGTCTGCATTGATAGCGGGGGGCTGGTCTGATATATTTGCGCTTGGTGCAACTACAGGGCACTTTATTTCCCGAAGCAATGCGGCCGCTATCGCATTATCAGGGCATCTTATTCCAATTGTTCCATCTTTATATAAAACGGAAAACGATTCCTTGCCTAATGTTGTCTGCTGTGTTTTTATATCTTCCGGTTCCAATGTAAAGATAAGCGTTAGCGGACCCGGCCAGGCGTTTTGAATAAGTTTTCTTGCCCTGATAGGAATTTTGGGAACATATTTCAATACATCATTATTATCCGCGATGTGCAATGTGTAATGTTTATTATTAGGTCTTCCTTTGACGAGATTCAATTTGGATAAAGTATCATCTTTGACGCGAGCGGCTATTCCGTACACAGTTTCGGTTGGAAACGCGACCAAGCCTCCGGAATCAACTATCGCGGCGGCGTCTTTTATTACTTCGGAATCGATATTTTCAATATTTATTTTTATTCTTTTTGTTTCCATTGCGCTACACCATACAATAGAAAACATCTAATATCAAGTTTAACATAAACTTTTGTTAAAAATTGGTTAATTGATTTATCAGGTCGTTCCATTTATCTGCATAAATTAGCTTGTCCGATATCAGGGGCTATAGATACAAAATCCAAAACCCGACTCCTTATTCTCTTTTACATAAAAGCAGCCTTATTGAAATTTCAGGCAAAATAACTTGAATTTATCTATTAAAAATACTATATTTATTTTTGATAGAATGTTATTAATCAGGAGTTTAAATTATTAAAAAAAGAGGAAATAAGCAAGATACGGAATTGGAGACTAAACTCTCAAATAAAAGAGAGTTGATTCCGAATAAATCAGTTGATGGACGCAGAGAAAATATTATCTTTCTAATTGAGATTGGATTGTTAATTGCTGCTGGTTTATTGTTTTCTTTTTCTTTTTTGGGTCATTTTGTTGTTCCAAACTCTGATTTTTTTTCTTTTCTCGCTACTGGTAAATCATGGTTGCATTTTCAAATTCCTGATAGTATGAAAAGGGCGCCTGTGTTTTCTATCGTTACTGCATTGGCTGGATTGCCGTTTTCACGACCAAACCGCTATCTTCTGGGTGCAGAAGTTTACAACGCTCTAATGCTTCCTGTTGTGATGATATTGATATATTTGAACTGCCGTAAGATTAAACTTTCAGGATCGGTTTGGATAGCTTTGCTGGCGGGTATCAGTCCGTTGGTAGTTCGCATGAGCAGCGAGCCTTTAGCTGAGCTTACAATATTAGCATTTTTTGCTGGAACTATACTATTTGTCAGGGACAATATAAAACTGGCTTATTTGTTTGCGGCTCTTGCTTCAATCACCAGGTGGGATATGGCCTGCCTGATTCCTGCGGTGGCTTTGGCAGATTTGATTAAAAATCGTAAATGGAGAAAAACGATAATACGCAGTGCCGCTGCTTCAATACCTTTTATTTTATGTATGATAATTACTGCAGTTCAGTTATCAAAAAGCAGGGTAGAAGGAGGAGGAGCACATTACCTTCAGGTACTCGGACGGGACAGAACTTTTCAGCTTCTTGAGGATTTGCAATTATACTGGCAAGGTATCATGTCTTTTCTCAACGTCCAGTTGGGTCGTCGTAATTTGACGGGTAACACAGTATCTTTTGAGGCTATGAATTCAGCCATATTCTGGATTACGGCATCTTTGCTGTTGGTGACATTTATAGCTGGAACAGTCTTTGCTTTTATTCGCAAACAGTGGGAAATTATTGTAATGCTCATAACCGCGGTTCCTTACATATTAATTCATGCAGTATATCCATACAGGCTTTCGCGATTTTGTGTGCCTGTGCAATGGGTTATATTTTTAGTCGCTGCTTATGGTTTGCAGATTATATACAGAAAACTTTTTGCTGAAAACAAAAGAAAAGTATTGCGAAGCATTTTGTCAATAACAGTTGGTATTGTTTTTATTTTATGGGCAATAAAAATAGGTGAAAGTTTTTTGAATGCCCGCAGAATTTGTCCCCAGATTTTTTTAGCTTCAATTATTACATTAATTCTTGCTTTAGTCGGTTTTGTTATCATTGAGATTATTCGTAAACCTGCTATATCGCCCGGATGGCTGCTGGTTCCTGTGTTCTTATTTATGGCGGTTCTTAGTTCAGGTTCGAATACAGGTTTGTGGATGAATAATAAAGCGGATTTAAATTTTAAAAAACTCGCTGAATGGTTTCTTGAAAACGCGGAAGAAAATGACAAGATGATAACTACAATGCCATCTTTTATGACAATGTTTAACGGGTTGCCTGAGGATAGATTTATATCTTCAGGTTCTATTTCACGCGAAGACGCAAATGACTTTGCAGATTATATTGAAAAATGCAAAGAAGATGGGATTACACTGATAGCATGGGATTCGAGAATAAAAAATCCTGATGACTTGTATTATAAAGTGTGGGGTTTGAACAGAATTGAAGCTCTTGCTGCACCTTTTGTTGGAATGAAGGTTGATATGATTGGCAGATGTAAATTAATTCACGTGATTAGCGATGGTGATCCTAAAATAGCAATTTATCGCATAATGCCATAAATTAAATCTCATATCAACGAATTGACGAGAAAAAAATTTCATACAATAGTTATACGAGAAATTAAGCATCCAGGCAAATTAGTTTTGTGTTATTAGATTGCTTCGGAATCGATATTTTCAATATTTATTTTTATTCTTTTTGTTTCCATTACGATACACGATACAATAGAAAACATCTAATATTAAGTTTAACATGGACTTTTGTTAAAAAATGCTTTTATATTTGGAGGTATAAATAAATGTCATTTCAAATCATTACAGGCTGGAAACCAAATATCACTGAATTTAAAAACATTATGATTGTGAATTTTATAATCATTTTACTTGCATTGAATTTTTATACTCCTGCCGCAAAAGGGGAATTTATTCCTGCTGATGATTCAGGAGTCGCTGTTCTGCTTGTCGATACAGATTATGTTATGGGAAATGTCGATGAAGGAATTTACAGTCAGTTTCTCGAACATATAAACCATTCTGTGGTCGATGGGCTCTACGCGGAACAGATTCAGGGCCAGGGTTTCGAAGGCAGAGATTACCAGGCATATTGGGAAGGTTTTTCACAGGAAGGCAAAGTCCAGGTTGAAAATGTGAAATTTCAAAATGGAGAAAAAAGCGTAAAACTCGAAGCGACGAACGGCACCGCGGGTATTCGCCAGAACCGGATTTACCTGCAGAAAGATTTGGAATATAACGGCTCGGTCTGGCTTAAACCTTTGCAGGGTTCCGTACAGGTTACTTTGCGTGCCAAAGATGTAACTAAGAATGTTATTGCTGAAGTTCCTCTTAAAACCACCGGTTCAGATTGGCAGGACGTTCAGTATTCTTTTAAAAGTTCGAAGACGGACCAGCAGGCTATGATTGAAATTGCGATAAGCGGCAGCGGTTCTGTTCTGGTCGATTTTATTTCCATGATGCGAGCCGATGTTCGCAAGAACGGCATGTTCCGGCCTGACCTTTTCCAGGCACTTAAGGATTTGAAGCCTTCATTTATTCGCTGGCCGGGAGGTTCTTTCGCTTCGACTTATTTGTGGGAGGATGGAATCGGCCCGAAAGTTTCTCGCAAGTATCATCCAAATGTAATGTGGGGCGGATACGCGGATTATTATGGTTTCGGGACGGATGAATTTCTCGAACTATGCAGGCAGTTGGATTGTACGCCGCTGGTTGTGTTGGCGGCTCCTGATACCGAGCCGAATAGCGTTCAGTACGCGATGAATTGGATTCATTATATTAATGACCCGGCAACGACTGAATGGGGAAAAAAGCGAGCGGCGAACGGACATCCGGAGCCTTACAATGTCAAATATTTCCAGATTGATAACGAGCCGATGAATAATGGATTTAATCAAGATACATACGCGAATGTAGTCAATGTTTATGGAAGCCAGATACGAAAAATCGACCCGCAATTGAAAATTGTCGCGTGCGGCCAGAAGCGTTCAAACGATATGCAATGGAGTCAGAAATTAATTGATATAGCCGGTGACAATTTCGATGTCCTCGGATGTCACAATTACGAATATGAGCCGGAAAATTATCAGACCGGAGTCGCGAGAATTTACGATTATCTCGACAAATTGTGTGATTACGTTCGTGTCTCGAAGCATCCGAATATTAAGGTTGCTGTGTTGGAATGGAGTCTCTGCCGGACTTATGAC
>CAZMPL010000079.1:0-12191 GCA_964567805.1 uncultured Pirellulales bacterium
GTGATGCGATACCCTCTGGAGCTGTTATCTGTTCTACCCTTGCATTTTGTTCTGAAGTTGGTATCGAAGATTGTTTAATTACGGATTGGGTTTGAATACATCCAGAAATCAATATAATTTGAATTCCTAATGTAATTCCTCTTTTTTGAAAAGAACTTAACATACTTCTTCTCCTTGTTATTTAATTAACATGTAATAAAGTTACTGTGGGTGCACCATATTTTGAGTTTATTAACTAAAAGTTACTGTTTTGTAAGTACCATTACCATCTATTAATAATAACTGCTCCTAATTTCCCATAATTTCACAAGCTTAATTTTTTTGTTACGTGTTTTTTACAGCTTTTTATGAAATTTAAATAATTTAAAAGGTAACATAAGTTCTTCGTAATTTCCTTGTATCCAATTTTTTTGGTTGTCACTCAATTTATCATTTGAGGATTTAACTTCTATAAAAAAATATTCATTATCATTATAGACAAATAGATCAGGCCATCCTAAATACCTATCCCAATAATTTTTTACTAAATAATGTAATATCTTTTTTACTACTTCCAATCCAAGTTTACTTATTAAAATTTTTGCCTTATTAATATCATCTTCCTTGTGTGCCCAAAGATAATTACGTAACTCAAAACTGTGATTAATCCAGTATTCAAATAACCTCATTAAATCAAGTTCATCTTTGGCTATATTATTTATATGTTTAATAATATCAACTTTCCTTCTTTCATAATATCCGATGGTTCCGAAATCTTCAGGTAAAATTGTTTGAATTTCTATGCCCTTTTCCTTCTTATCATATGCTATTCTATCTCCAAATCTTATTAATCTGCATTTGATGTCTTGAGGATCCTGAATAAAAATCCACATATATGTCCCGAAGATAACATGGAAAGGAATACTTTCAGTTTTTAAAACTTGATATCCTTTTTCTTGAAAGTATAATCTTGTGTATTCTTCAACTGTACATACTGTTTCATTGTATAAAACTTTTGTTTTTCGATCATCAGATTTTATATAAGTTGCATGGATATCAATAATGTTAACTCCGTAATTATCTTTAATTTCATCCAGTGTAATATCTTTAGAAAATGTATATTTAGGGGCAACTGCATGTTGATTTTTAATTTCTTTAATTACTTGTTTTTCTATTTCTTCATATTTCTCACGATTTTCAATTGATGCTTTTAACCAATCAGAGTATTCATTCTTTTTTGCCCATTCACCAAATCTTTTAGTAGTTTCAAACTGAATTTCTCGCCAATAGTATCTTTTAATTTTAGTTGTTCTACCATATATAACAGCAGTAGGATGAGCTTCTTCAGAAATTCCTTTGCATGTGTTGCAAATATCTTTTTGAAAACCTAATGTTACTGGAATTCTTTCTTGTGTTTTGAGCGTTGTTGCAGTATTAATTTGATGTGAAAAATATTGTTTAGCAAATTCTTCTTCGCAAGAGCACATCATTATTTCATTGCATGATAGACACTTGTATTTTCTTACAATTTCAAAATGATTAATACACTCGACTTTTTTATGATTACATAATTTCAATTATTTATTCACTCCTTCTTACACCTAACATATTATTCTATTGTTTCCTTATAATATCCTAACAAGATAAACTCGAAATATGATAGTGTCAAGTAGATAGCTATTTTCTATCTAAATAAATAGTTGTTAGTATATAGTTGTTGGTATTTGGATTTATTTTGAAGATTGTAGCACTTCCCCTTCGGTTGTACTCATGGCTAAAGGTTAATTCCAATGACATCTTTAATATTTTCTCTGTGTCCTCGGTGACCTCTGACTTCGGCGAGCTCAGTCGAGTCGTGGCTCAAAAAAAAGTGCAAGGTGTAAGCATCTTTCGATAAGCTTTCACCTTGCACTATATTTATCAGTTTGAATTTGTGTTTAGTACAACGCTATTGCCGAAAAATTGTTATTGCGCCGCAAAAACAACATAATAAGTTTTTACCAGTCCGTTATAATCAAACTTAACAACGGCGGTTCCATTTTTTGATTCTGCCTGTTTAATATCCACATTTACTTTGCTATCGCTTGCGAATGCGGTTACCTGTGGTACTCCCGAACAGGATTGGGACAGCCACCTATTATTGCGAGTGACATTGAATTGTAATAAGCTCTTTCAAAAGAGGAGTTGGTGCGTTATCACGCACCCTATTTTAATCTTTCCGTCTGTGCCGGATCTTTGACTTCGCGTCTCTGCGTGATTTTAAGGTTTTTAATCAGGAACCGATAATTGGATATTTTCTTCCGGTTTTTCAGTCAATGGGGATTTTTGTTTGATTTCTTCGATATCGAGTTTTCGTATAAAGTCAGGGAGATTGCCCCAGATGCTATGGAAGCCATAGCCGCCTTTTTTCATTTCCTCAATTGCTTCATCTTTGCTCCAGCCCTGCACGGCGATACGATATAATGCGCATACAGTCCCGGTTCTATCCGCTCCATAATGACAGTGTACAAAGACAGGTGCATTATTGCTGTCGGTGACAATATTCAGGAAACTTATTATATCCTCGACTTGAGGTTTAGCTGTATTTATTGGAATTTCTTTGTATGGCAAATCAATGCCTTTGAGTTCATCTTCATCCGAATGGTCGGTACGCAGATTTATGATTGTTTTGATTCCCAACTTTTTTAATTGTTCCATTCCTTCTTTTGTCGGTTGTGCACCGCGATACAGGTTGTCGGATACTTTATGGAAGTTTGTTACTCCCTCAAGTTCAATTTTTTCAGCCCAGTCCGGGTTATCAATAGTTCTGAGATATAAGTCTTTTCCGCTGATTACATCAATAGCGTATTTTCCCATATATTTGACTTTAGGACAGTTGCAGGCCGACAGGATAAATATAAGACACGCGAAAGTAATAGCATAAATGTAAAATTTCTTATGCTTTTTATTTTGTATTTTTTCTTGATTTTCCATAATCATGATTCACTCAATTCAGGTTTTTTCTTTTGATGTTTTTTCATCGTTTCTTTCGCAATAAGCAATATCTGTTTGCTAATGCTTTTGCAAATACGTGGTAATGTGAATTTTATCGGAATTTGCGGTGCCTGTTCAAAATCCATGCAGATATTTTCTGGAAGGTTGCCACCAGCGATTTTTATTTTGTTGAAATCAGAACAACCATAATTTAATTGCATTGCTGTTCTGATAATTGGAACCGTTTGAGGCTCGAGATTAATAAGTTTCGAGCAAACAGTTTCGATTGCTATTGGATCAGAGCCTCCGATGAGCCATCCCAAAGGTTTTGCTCTGCCGTGAATTGGTCCGGGACCATCCATAGCAATCACGGCGTCGATTATTGTAAATACAGGATTGAGGAATTTGTACACATCAATAAGGAACTCGCAAAATTCATGTTCACTGTTTCCTTTCATAAAGTGTATTAACGCTTTTCTTTTCCCGCTGACACAGCCGAACATGTTTTTAACTGCGAATGTTGCCTTTAACTGTTGATGTGACTTGAACTTAGGCAGATTTATAATAGCGTCCGCCTCAAGAGCAACAGAACTTATCCCGATTTTTGTTTGTTTTGTTCCTATTTTGCAGGTTTTTGGTTTGTTTAATTGTTTTATCGGGACATCAAGTTTTTTCAAAGGTTCTTCGAGTTCAAGAGCTTTTGCGCATGTGAAAACATCTCCCCAGGCAGGGGAGTCACCTACAAATGGTTTTGCTCCGAAATCCTTTAATAATCGTGATATTCCGATAATAACCGCAGGATTGGTTTGAACAGCTTCATTTTTGGGACGAGGCGCAAGGAAGTTCGGTTTGATTAAAACTGTATCTCCTCTTTTAATTATTTTATCGAGACCGCCATGAATCGCGAAGTGTTTTTGCAGACATTCGCTTAGTGGTTCTTCATTATAATCAGCGCATTTTGTTAATGTTACTATTGGATACACAGTATGGTCACGCTCATCTGTCATAGATAGGTTAAAAATTCAGTCCTATACAGGTCATCAGATAAATTCTAATAGAGGGCTTGCGTTCGGGAAGCTTTTTATCTTCAGGATTAAAAAACATGCTTCCTTGTGGATTGTTGAAAAATAAACTGGAAAGTTTTTCTTCGTCATTAACGTATCTTTCCGGCGTAAGGAAAATGAAGTCACCTGGAATCATATTTAATTGCATAGCCGCTGAATAAAATGGAAAATCCTTAAGTTTCTCCATTTGGGCAAACTGTGATATAGTGTTTGTTGACATACGTGTAAACAATGGAAACATTTTAACAGTTGCGGCATTGTCTAATGTATCGGCTTTTTCAACACTGATATGCAAAGTGATATAACCCGGCCCGACGCGAGCAGCTTCCAAATCGCCGTTGAGATTGCTAAAGTAAACAACCTGTGTTTGTGGAAGTTGTTGTATCGGAATATCAGTTGATTCACCATCAATAAGCATAATTCCCTGATTTATGACATGTTGAGCACCGGCAATTTGTAGAAGGTCATAAACAGTGTTCCGTGTCTGGTTTCTACCATAATAAGCTGAAAATAAATTGGCACTGAACGCCAGGTAATTATTAAATTTGATTGGCCTGATATTCAGTGTTCTTCGGATTTCATCCAGTTTGCTGAAGTTTTCTTCAGGTATTTCCAATACATGAAAATCGAAACTGACAGCTTTAAGTATATTATTTTCGGGAGAACCATCTTTATATACAGGTGCTAAATCACTAATTTTAAGATTATCAGGAAAAGTATTATCAGACTTTGGTGGGCAACCCATTAAAGAAAGGCAAAACAAAGTCAAAATCGCTATTTGAAATACTCTAACCATATATCTAAGGTTAGCATTTACAGGTGTTTATGTCAATGGGTGAAAAGCTGGTTTTACTAAATATTTACAGCAAAAGCTTTGAGCGGCTGGTAAATTTTCAGATATATGATGTTAAGCTTGATTTTACAGGGCCAAATATAAATAATTTTTTTTTTACAAACACCTTTGGGCTCTTATTCGTCTATAATATGAGAATAGGGTATGAAGCTTGAATTTTCGGAGAAATGTGTGCTGCAAAGGTTCGAAAAGCAAATTTTAAAGGGTATCAGGCAAGGTGAGTCGAACGCCTTTGGGGCTGTAATTAATGAACATTACAAGTCTGTTTTCGGTTTTCTTGCTTATCTGTGCGGCGACATAAGTTCGGCCGAGGATTTGACTCAGGATACTTTTACCTCCGCATGGGCAAATATTGACAGTTTAAAACGAGAAGCATCAATTAAAACATGGCTGCACAAAATCGCATATAATAAGTTTCTCGACTCGGAACGAAGGTCTAAAAGGTATTCAGTATTGGAAGCTGAATTCAGGGAGAATTTACCGGCAGGGCAATCAGTTTCGGATCCATTCAAATTTGTGGTTAAAGATGAGTTTTCGCGACTTTTGTTCCTTGCAATGCAAAAGCTGGAGCAGGATGAATATGCAGTGATTATTCTGCATTATATTCAAAATTTCAGCTATCGGGAGATGGAAAGTGTGCTAAAAGAGCCTGTAGGAACCATCAAATGGCGAACGAATCAGGCATTAAAAAAGTTAAGAGAAATATTATTGGCAGGGCATAATCATGAAAAATAAACAGAATTTTAATAAAGATGAAATTACATTGGAATTTCTGGAAACGAAGTTACATTCACTCGGAGAGCCAAAAGCACCGGTGACATTAAAAGAAAGGCTTATTGCTGATATACCTCAGAAGCAGAAAAGATGTTCTTTTGTGTTTTCACTGCGTCAGAAGTTCGGAATGTGGGGATTGAGCGCAAGTGCAGGTATTGCCGCGGTTCTGGTTTTAATAATATTGAATATCGGACCTTCGTCTTCTTCGCCCGGTTCTCATAATAATATAAATAATTACCCAAATAATATGATTCAAATCGAACCTTCTTTACCTTTGGCGGGCTCGAATGATGTTTGGAATGCTTTCCCAAACGACCTTAATATACCATTTATCGAAGATATAAACCTTGCAGCTCGCTATAAGCAGCATTGGAATGTTGAAATGGCAGGTTTTATGATATCAAAATGAAATGAAAATTGCGGGTAAGAGCCAGTTTTCTGCATTCGAGCAATCTTTAAGCATGAATCCTTTTCTTGACGATAAGAATAAATCGCTATAATATAATAGTTTGGGCTTCGTGAGTGGCTTTCTAATTTGCGCGGCTTAATTGACGATTCACGAAAATTTATGAGAGAAAGATAATAATGACAAAATATCCAAGGAAAAAGAAGCAAAGTTTTCAGGACATAAGCAAACCGGATACTTCTGTGAGTGCAGAAGATTTGAATGTTCCGCCTGCGCGTGAGCCGTTTTCAGGCTGGCCGATGATATTAGGCTGGGCGGCTATGCTTGTTTTTACATTTCATGCCTGTACTCATATGGTAGCCGCCGGGGATACATGGGTCGCGATGGCATGCGGGCGTCATTTTGTAAATCACGGCGTAGATACAATTGAGCCATTCAGCGCTAATTCACATCAAGCCGGGCCAACACCTGCAACTATGGCTAAATATGCCAAAACTCTTAATGATGACATTGCTGCGATGGAAAGGCAGGGACAAGGCCAGGGAATGAAATACTCCTTAATGAGATGGTGGGCGGATAAATGTAATGATTTCGAGAACTGGCCCCAATGGAAACAATCTTTCGCAAAGTGGATTCACCCGACAGGCTGGATTAATCAAAACTGGCTCACTCATGTAATTTTTTATAAGCTGGTTCCAAAATCTTCTTACGAAGATGGTGTAAGCTTTACATCAAATGCTCTTGTTTACTGGAAGTTTGCAATTTATATACTTGCTATGATATGTGTCTATTATACTTCCAGGATAATAGGCGCCGAAAGATATACAGCTGTAGTTTTTTCGTGTTTTGCGTTATTTGTGGGAAGGTCATTTCTTGATATTCGTCCGGCTGGTTTTTCCAATCTGCTCACAGCGGTTTTCATGTTAATACTCGCTTTGAGCATGTATAAAAATTACCTTTATATATGGCTTATCGTCCCGATAACTGTTTTCTGGTGCAATGTTCACGGCGGATACATATTTGTATATATTATGATGATTCCTTTTATCGGAATACATTTATTTACTTGTCTCAATAAAAAATGGACGGCGATTATTTATAACGTTACCGCCTGGCCTTTCCTCTTGATAGTTATCGCTATAGCAGGTCCTACTTTAGCGGTATTACTGTTTGCAATTTTAGTCGCCGTGCTTGATATTCTTCTTATATTTTTCAAGGACAGGATTGTTTCATTGAATTTCAAAGGTGTATATCATTCAATCGCGGCGTTTGTCGTCGCTTTTATCGCTTCGATTTTATTCAATCCGTTCCATCTGACAAACCTCACACATACTTTTGTTATAAGCATAAGCAAGCATGCCGAGAGATGGCGTGACATTCATGAATGGCATCCGGCTTTCGACTGGTCGAATCCCGTCGGTACAGCGGTTCCGTTTTTAGTTATGTATATTATTATATGGCTTGCGTTTTTGGCATTGGTTTTCTGCATGATATATTTTGCCGGCTTTAGTGACCAGAATCCTAAACGCAAAAAGAAAGCAGAAGATAATTTCAATTGGCCAAAAATTGATATTGTAATGATATTAATAGCGGCGTTGACAATTTATATGGCGATTCGTTCGAGAAGATTTATTCCAATTGCGGGAATTGTCGGATGCCCGATTATAGCAATGTTAGTCACGCAGTTGATTCGTGTTTGTGCCGCGAAATATAACGCTTATATGGGAAATGGTTTTGTTATTCCAGCTATGCCGAAATATATCGAGAATGGCCTGATTGCTTTTGGCGCTATAGCGGTATTGTATTTCGGAACATGGTGGGCACTTAAATTTAAAGTTGTTTATCTTGATCCATGGCCCAATGACCCTGTATTCACATCTGTTTTTATGCGAATGACCGCTTCTGACGCAAAACCGTTTTATGCCATGAAGTTTATCAAAGATAATAAACTGCATGGAAAAATGTTTAACTACTGGACCGAGG
This sequence comes from uncultured Pirellulales bacterium, assembly GCA_964567805.1. GTDB lineage: Bacteria > Planctomycetota > Phycisphaerae > Sedimentisphaerales > Anaerobacaceae > JAFGPS01. Next base: position 8,033 of record CAZMPL010000079.1, read on the forward strand.
GCGGTTTCGTTGCCTGGGGACAGGAGCCCGATCCGAATACAGGTAAAACACCTCTCCAGTTGTTTATGGACGGTCGTGCACAAGCTGCGTATGACAGGATTACCTTCGACGAATGGTCCACTATACTGGCCGGAGGACGTGAAGCAATGTTGATCCTTCAGGCTGCAAAAGCAAGAGATGAGAATATTAAAACTACTGATCTCGCACCTGTCGGTAAGTATATGGATGAAGAACTGAGACGCCGTGATGTATGGTGTATGCTTATGCCTTCGAGTATATTTAATGACCCGGATAGAACCAGCTCGTATTACGCCTGCAAGGCTCTCGAAATTCATCCTTCATGGCGTGACATATTTATAAATGACAAACAAAAGCTTCTGGTTAATATCAATACAGAACAGGGCCGTACACTTTATAGCGGTATTCTTGAAAACAATAACGGGACAAAATATCCTGATGAATATCATAAAAATCTTAATCGTGCTCATAAATTATTGGATTTGTTATATGGCCAGAATCCGAATGATAAATTGCAGGGTATGGCTTATGCTCAAAAAGCCTTCGAACTTTGTCAAACTCCAGCCGCGATGATGGAAATAATCGCCGAAGCGGCACAATATTCTAATCTTCGCCCGGAAGTTGAGAAGTTTTGTAAGGAATATACAGATAACTTCGCGAGTAAGTTTAAGGAATGGAAGAAAATAGATGGTTATCGTTTGAAAGTCGAAGCCGCGAGACTGGCGAATTATTATCTTGGCCAGTTGGAAAGTTCGAGAAATAATGCTGAATTGAAAAAGAAATATGACGCTCAACGTGAATTTTGTTTAGATGAGCTTCGAAGAATCGGAAATGAAAAAAGGTGGTAACTTTATGGTCGATAATGATGGCCATGAATCAGAGGAAAATGGCTCTTCTTATAATCAGGATGTTGTGAAATCTCTGAGTGTCTTTTTTCCCTGCTATAATGAACAGGACAATGTCACTCGTACTGCCGAAAATTCGCTCGATGTTTTGAAAAAGCTTGATATTGATTTCGAAATTATTATTGTCAATGACGGCAGCGCTGATAAAACAGGCCAAATCGCGGACGAACTTTCCAAATGTGACAAAAGGATAAAAGTAGTACATCATCCTAAAAATCTCGGTTATGGTTCCGCGTTGCAATCCGGCTTTAAGACAGCGTCTAAAGAATATGTTTTTTATACCGATGGTGACGGCCAATTCGATATGAACGAGCTTCCGCCTCTTTTGCCGATGATGGCACAGTGTGATATTGTGAGCTGCTATCGTTTGAAACGACAGGATAGCTTCATAAGAAAATTAAACGCATGGTGCTGGACAAGGCTGGTATGTTTTCTCTTTAAAATGAAAATTCGTGACATCGATTGTGCATACAAGTTATACAAAAGAGAAATATTCGACAATATTAAACTTACGAGTACCGGTGCCCTTATTGATACTGAGGTTCTGGCAAGAGCAACGAGAAAAGGGTATAAAATTATACAAAAGGGAGTTCATCATTATCCTCGTATAGCCGGCACACAGACTGGGGCAAATCCCTGTGTAATTCTTCGTGCTTTTAAGGAATTATTTAAATTACATAAAGAAATTCGCAGCGGCAATTGAAATAACATATATTATAAATAGTGACATTTATTTTGCTATGCCGCGAATCCCTGATAACATACCACTAATCCCGATATAAAATGAAAAAAGATAAAGTCAACCTTTTTGTTTATGGCTCGTTACATGATCGCAAGATATTTCAGTCTGTGTGCGGGCTTGATTTCTCAAGGAAAGCTTCTCGAACCGAAGGCGGCGATGTTCTTTTCGCCGAACCTGCATTTTTACCTGGTTACAGAAGAGTTAGTCCCGACAATGTTTATTTTTACGCAGTTGCTTCAGAGTCATCGAGGATCGAAGGTCTTGTGATCTATGATATCCCGGCCAAAGCAATGGCGGTAATAGACAAATACGAAGGGCAGCGTTACGAAAGAGAAGCAGTATTTGTAAATACCGCAAACGGAATAGTGAAAGCTCAGGCTTATCTTGTTTCTCATGATTCTATGAAGAAACGTTTTGGTGACAGGTTTCATGTTAATCTTATACATGAGTTATGGCTGCGAAAACGTATCGAGCATTTTATTAAAAAAAGAACACGTCCCGGTGAACGCTCAATTGACGCGGAAGCGGAACGCCGTGCAGACAGAGAGCTTCTTGCCACAACCGAACGTGACCTTGTAATAAGTCATTACCGTTCAGACGCTGTTAGTGATTATTATCTCGAACGTGAGCTTGACAGGCCAAGACCGACAATAAGGCATTTGTATAATGACCCGCAGGCGGTACCTTTTATTAAAAATTATCTCGCTCTTGTCGTAAAACAGGTTTTACTGAATCAGCTCGACGAACAAATCCAGAGCCAATACCGTTTTGAGCTTGAAAATATGCGGAGTTCTAAAAGATATTTCAGCCGCTCTGTCAGCCTGCTCCTGGCAATGCAGATTATTAATTCTAATAATGCTACGGTGGATATGATTCTCAAGGATTGCCTCAAGACAATGCCTTACACAAGATATGACTTGATAGATTATGTGAAATATGGCGTGCGAGTCGCCAGGGACTTTTTTGACAGGCGTGTTGTTAGCTCAAGGTTAAGTTTAATTCGTTCCAATCTTAAGTTCGGTCTGATTCCGCTGGGTCTTGAAATTGAATTGAGTAATCTTGGACCGGCGGCGGTCGAGCCGAAAAGAAGTCTTACAAATGCTCATGATCCTATATATGACGGTTTTAATTACTTCTGTGATTTTGGTCTCGATGTTTTATCATGGAAGCTCGGTGGTTATATCGATGACCATTCAGGTGTTACCGACAAACGGCGCAGAAGCGGATTTCTCGAACTTGCGCCTGGAAGATTAAATCTGGCGGGGGAATTGTCACGTCCAGCGACAGCCGCACCATGGCTTCTTAATCAATTGATTCACGAGATTGTAACTTTTTACAATTTACCGCCGCATAGCCTGCATCTTTCATTCCAAATGAGAAAAAGACAGGTTGGAAAACAAAAAGTTTTGCCTTTGGGTTTTGCCAAATGCCTTCTTGCTCTTGGAGGTGGTCCTGAATTGAAAGAAGCTGGCAGATTATGGGTTTCGAGGATGGTTTATGATGAAATAACAAAACCACCGGCTGAACCGATTGGTCATAAAGCACGTGGAGTCCTTGAGGGAGATAAAAGAGTTAAAGAGGAGCTTGTTTTTGCCAGAACCAATAAACGAAGGTGGTACACACCTTTTGATGATATTGGTGAAAAAAATCCAGCTCAAACGACTACTTATGTTCAACAGTATAAATTTATAAGACTGGATGAAAGAGCTAACTATGAACCTTTAATAATGTGCCTTAAAGGTCTTCAGTTATCAGTTAATCCTGGTGACTATTTGACTGCCGTGCAGTTGAATTCCTCCGCGAAGCTGCGGGAAGATTTTAGGATTCTAAAACAATGGTCGCTGAAGCCCGATAAAATCAGTTCTCATACTATAAATAGTTTTCTCAGTGACGTACATGATGGGCTTATGAATGAGGGATATCATAAGCCAGCTCATGAACCTCACTATATTGAATGGGCAGTTACCGCGGTTGATATGCAGCTTAGAATGTTCAATCAGCAGGTGGAAAAAGCTCAGGAATCATCAGAATCCTAATAATAGTGTTAATCGGTCGGTTCAGTATTTTTATGCAGCCAGTACATTATAACTGAAACTATATATTCTATTTGTTGTTCAGTAAGTTCCCTGCCCATTTTTATTCCATGCCATTTTTCAAGACATTTCCTGCAGCATGTTCCGGTTGCATGCTGGGCAATAAATACAGGATGATTTTTCATAGGTGTTTGTTTGCCGTCGTTTTCCGGCAATGACGGAGCAAGACGTTCTCTGATAAAGTCACGTGCATGCTCCTCGATGGTCTGAAATCCTTTGCTTTGCAGATATTGTTTTTCTTTAATCCTTAGTTTGAATCTGCTTCGAAATTTCGATTTGGCCAGCCTGGAAAATAATTTTTCCATATTTTGTTTACCCGTTTGTTTTTACCATGTCCTATAATATTATAAGGTAATTATAAAAGAATTGGCACTAAATTAACAATATTTTGAGCTAATAAA
>CAZMPL010000080.1:0-284 GCA_964567805.1 uncultured Pirellulales bacterium
ACACAAAAGTAAAGTAGAAAACTCAAGAAATACGACAAGGAGTAAAAAAGTGGCTAAAAATTATAATATAGCGGTTATGCCCGGTGATGGTACTGGGCCGGAAGTTATAGCAGAAGCGGTTAAAGTATTGAAAACCGCGGCGAATAAATTCGGATTCAAAGTCGAGCTTACAAATTTCGATTTCGGCGGCGAAAGATATAAAAGAACAGGTGAGACTCTACCTGATAGCGCAATTGAAGAATTGCGAAAATACGATGCGATTTTGCTCGGCGCAATCGGTCATC
>CAZMPL010000080.1:294-12170 GCA_964567805.1 uncultured Pirellulales bacterium
GGGCGTTGAGACACCTTTAAAAAACAAGGGGCCGGAGCAGATTGATTTTGTCGTTGTGCGTGAAAACTCAGGCGACGCATATACCGGCACAGGCGGCATTACAATGAAAGGAACTCCCCACGAGGTTGCGGTGCAGTCATCGGTATATTCACGGTTTCAGGTTGACAGGTGCCTGAAATACGCATTCGAGTATGCTAAAAAATACGGTAAAAAAACTCGCGGCAAAGGCGACAAAAACACACTCGCTCTTTGCGGCAAAACAAACGTGCTGACATTTATCTACGACCTGTGGGAACGAGCTTTCCACGAAATGGGTAAAGCTCAGTATCCTGATATTGCAAGAGAATATTACCATGTTGACGCAACCTGCATGTGGTTTGTCAAAAATCCGGAATGGTTCGATGTAATCGTTACAGGCAATCTGTTCGGTGACATCATTACAGATCTTGGCGCAATGATTCAGGGCGGCATGGGAATCGCAGCAGGTGGTAATATCAATCCTGAAGGCGTTAGCATGTTCGAACCTATCGGCGGAAGCGCACCAAAATATACTGGTATGAACGTGATTAATCCATTGGCGGCTATTTGCGCGGCTCAAATGATGCTCGAACATTTAGGCCAGGAAAAGGCAAGTAAGAAAATTGAAGACTCCGTAAAATTCATTACCGCCAATAAAATGAAATCACTCGCGGCAGGAAAAATGGGTTATTCAACAACAGAAGTTGGTGACCTCGTAGCTGCTAAAGTTGCTGAATAAGCAAATAATAATTTGAATGTTATCGAAAGGGCCTTCATTCTGGAGGCCCTTTTTTATTTTAAATTCTACTTATTTTGAAACTAATCAATTATAGTGACAATACCATTGATAGCATCGACTTGAACTGTCTGGCCGGTCTTGATAATCCTGGAAGCGGAGCCTACGTTAACAACAGCAGGAATGCCATATTCACGTGCGACTATAGCCCCATGCGAGAGAACGCCGCCCATGTCCATGACCACACCGGCAGCAGTCAAAAAATAAGGTGTCCAGGCGGGATCCGTAGTGGGAGCAACAAGAATTTCACCCGGTTCGACATGGCTATTGTCTTCAGTTCGCAGAATGACACGAGCTTTTCCAGTAACAATACCGGGACTGACCGCAATGCCCTTGAACTCTGTCACGGTCTCATCTATTCGCGGCTGCACATACTTTTGGGGATCGAAACGTCCCACAACAACAGGTGGTGGAGTCACTGCTTTATTTTTTTCGTATTGAGAAAGGCGTTCGGCTACACACGCATTGATATTCGAGTCAGGTTGACCATTTGCGAGCGGCTCTATCTCTGACAATTCCAGAAAGAATACATCATCTGCACGATTGAGAATCCCTGCCTGCTCAAATCGTTTACCAATAATGAGGAGCATCCGTCTTATAACAGCAAGAAGACGGATGAACTCATTTTTCCAGTTCTCTCTATCCACAGCAACTTTGGCGGCACCTTTCAGCGACCAGTTGAACAACGCTCGTTTTAATGGATTTTTCAAACGCATTCTGCATTGCCTGACTAATTCCTCTCGTTCTAAAGCAAGTCGTTGATGATTCTCTACTGGATTAATATCTTCAATTGAACGAAGATAATTTCTGACAAGGTCAAGGACATAGTCAGGCCGCTCAGACCAACGAGCATTAAAGAATTCAATCTCGCCACGGCAATGATGACCGTGTTCATCCATGAATTTATCCCAGGCTTCGAGAAAAATCCTTCCATGTTCAGCCTGCTTAAGTTGATCCTGAAGTTCAGACCATGAATCTCCCGACATTAATATGCTCTCAGTTTGAACGTCAGTATGAGCTAATCCCGCCAATCGCCACATATCCAGCCCCGCTTCAGTATCTGCCATGCCGCCCTGTGCAGCCATGAGCCGGTAGCCCATGTAAAAGTCCTTATCACGCAACCATTTGCGACAGGCTCGTTCGAATATCATTATCCTGGGTGCACTTGTGAACAAATACATGAGGTCTAACTCGGAGACCATTTTTGCCTGACTTGTACAGATTGTATGTGCAAGTTCTGCTGTACTCATGTTCTCAAAATCAAGACGCCGCAGTTCATTAATGCCCGTTCGCATCCGAGCACGAGCGAGATCTCCCTTGGCGGGTGTATACCTTAAAAAAGAGCAGATAATCCCAGGCCAGGAAAGGATGTACTTTGGCCAACTGAATCCGAGGTCGGGAACATCTTCGTCGCAAATATCGTATTCACCAAGTTCGAATCTCTGGTGCTGCTCGCCGCCAAAAACATTTTGCATATAATCGATTTTAATCTGGGATAGAAATGGCTGTAAAGCAGCAAGGCCGTAGTTGATATTGAAGTAAAGCCGTCCTGCTACCAGCCCAACCAGAGGAGCACGAAACGCATCAGCACCGAAAAGGTGAGAAATATTACCAAAAAGTGAATAGAACGAGGACATAATCGTCGAATAAGTCACCGGTGTCATAACATCTGGTACAACTTCGCCAAGATTGACATTGGTCCAGACCTGCCTGTCTTCCCATGATTTAGGTTTGCCAATAGCGGTAACTGGCCGGGTTTGAAGAAACCAAATCCTGCCATGACTAAAAGCCCATTCGATATCCTGCGGACAGCCAAACTCTTTCTCAATTTTTCTGACATAGCGTGCGAGTTTTCGTGCGGCTTTTAAGTTCAACGACGGCTCGTCTGATACAAGATGTTGTCGAATTAATTTCAGATTTTTCTTTCTCAGAAGAATACGGTCCGGCTGAACTTTGCCGGATACGAGAGCTTCACCTAAGCCGCGGCACGACTCAATTACAATCCGACTACTGCTTCCAGTGACCGGATCAAGTGAGAAGGCTACGCCGGCAGATTCGGGTTCGATTTGCCGCTGTATGATAACCGACATTTTAATTTGATGATGGTCAAAATTATATTGCTGCCTGTATTCATAAGCTCGCAATGTCCATAGAGACGCCCAGCATCTTTTGGTAGCATCAAGACATTTTTCAAAATTATCTATATTCAGAAAGGTATCATAAAGACCTGCAAAGGAATGACCGGGCAGGTCTTCGGCGGCAGATGACGACCTGACTGCCGCGTAATTCGCTTTCAGTTTTTGATAATATATACGAATTTGTTCAGTAATAGTATCAGGGATTTGTGATTGAATTATTGCAAGGCGAATATTTGAAAGAATCTGGTTCTTCTCTTCAGAAGCGGCGTCTTTCAGTTTGATTAAATCAACACTAAGCTTATCCGTGATTTTATTTGTATTAAGGTGCTCAGTATAAGCAATACCGGTCACACAAAAACCTTCGGGCACATTAAAACCGATACGTCTTAATTTAAAGAGATTTTCAGCTTTGCTACCAACCAGTGTTAAGTAATTATTCTGAATCGAATCCAAATCGATAACAAAATTTTCCTCTGCCATAGATTTCCCGATCCATTTTGCATCTTTATTGGTACACCTATTATGATAATTCCTCTTAATTATATGAGTATAAAAGAGAAAAACAATAGTGTTCTTTCTATGCAGGTATCATTTTGGGAATCTCCCGGCTACAAAAATTTGATTAAAAATCTTTTATCTGGTATATTATTATTCGATTATGCCGGCTAATTTAACACCAGATTATTTGAAGGCAGAGCAATGGTTTAAATCTGCCACTACTAACGAAGAGAAGCTTCTTGCGCTGGAAAAAATGCTGCAGGTTATTCCCAAGCACAAGGGTACGGAGAAGCTACAGGCTGAACTTAAAAAAAAGATAAGTCATTTTAAGGATGCCGCGGCACAGAAAAAAGCCGGCGCACATACCGACATTTTCCATATTCCCAAAAGCGGAGCAGGCCAGGTAGCTTTGTTAGGTACACCGAACAGCGGTAAAAGTTCTATCGTAGCCGCAATGACTAACGCGAAAGTAAACGTTGCGAGTTTTCCCTATTCGACCAACACTCCGGTACCGGGTATGGTGGAATTCGAAGATATAAAAATTCAATTGGTAGATATGCCGCCAATTACAGCCGAAGTAGTTGCGCCGGGACAGGTAGGGACATATCGCAATTGCGATATAATAGCGGTTGTTATCGACTTGTCTTCGGATGTGGACGAACAATGGAAAGTGTGCCTGGATTTTCTCGAATCGAGAAATCTTCTTATCAGTAATGAAACGGAAATTACCGATGAACTTGGTAACGCATTAGGTAAAAAAATTTTTTGCATTTGCACCAAATCTGATATCGCCAAAGAAGGCGCACTTGACCACTTGAAAGAAATCTGCAAATATCCGTTTGATTTTGTTCCAATAGCGGCAGAAGAATTCGAAGGACTGGAAGAACTTTCCCGGAAAATGTTCGAACTGCTGAATATAATCCGTATCTACGCAAAGCCGCCGGGCAAACCCGCTGATATGAAGGATCCATTTACAATACCAGTTGGCTCAACCGTAATGGACCTTGCAACACACATTCATCACAATATGGCTGAAAGTCTAAAGTCCGCGAGAAAATGGGGAACCGGCGTCCACGATGGCCAGCAAGTCCACCGAACCCACGTCCTGAGCGACAAAGACATTGTCGAACTGCATTTCCCCTAATTTTGATGCGTGATTTCTTCGTCATTTAAAACTTCGATAAGGATCATGATCTGGTCTGCAACTGCTCGTTGTAATTCATCGAGTTGCTTAGTCTTAAAATTCGAATATTCCACCGGATTAATCCATGGCATCTCATCGATTAGTTTGCCTAAAGTCTCCTGTGCTCTGTTTGCAGCATCACGTGTCGACTTCTGTTTACTCTCTTTCGCCTGTGCAATCAGCAAGCTGAGTGTAGCCAGATAACGATAGTCATTTACACCTTCTCTTATACCTTCCCATGCCAATGTCGGAATCGCACCCTGATATGTGGACCAATCATTCGGCTTCAAGAATTCTGGATAAGCAGTAACCTGATCCTTTGGTTCTATACTGTTTTTTTGCAAGCCGTCAAAGTCGTTAAATGGGTCCTCGTTCACCCGGCAGAAAGTCCAGGCAACAATTGATTTTGCACCTGTTTTCCAAAAAAGGTAGCCTGCTCCGTATCGGTTATAAAAAGTTGAAGACTCCTGTATAAGATACGAGCCGATTCCGTACCACCAGAATTCTTTTCCTGTTTTTGTACAGTTTTCCAATGCCGAATTTGTGCCGGCCTGGCTCCCTATGAGGTAGATATTAAAGCATGGGATGGTTAGGTACTCCGCTGCTTTTTCGAGGAACCTTGGTTCATAGAAGGTTGCATAAGTTTGAGCTCCCCCTTTATGCCATGCCTGGTATTCCTGCATTGCATATGTATTATTACCACGAGGTTCGTCTTCACCATAGTAATACCAGCGAACTTGAGTATCTTTCGTGGCTTCTACAGCAGCTCTTGCAACTTCGGTCACACCATCAATAACAGCCTGAGGCCATTTACCCTTTTTGAGATTGGTTTTTAATCCCAGCGCATCTCGTACTCGTTCCGGTAAATTAACACAGATACACACATGTGGTCCAGGTATTCCGACTTCATTACACAACTTAACCAGTCGCTTGAAAGCATCCGCATTGAAATTCACCTTCCCTGTTGTCTTGAGTTGCGATAAGTCCGGGTCACCGAGAGGCATTGTAATGAATCCGGTTATTCCATGTTTCTTGAAGTCTTGCAATTCAGCCATAATTTGCGCATCACTCATAGCGGTCCAACGGTCATTATCTTCATATAACATCCATTGTTTGTCATTCGGTTTTTCAAGCATGAATGGCAAAACCTCAACTTGCAAGGGAAATAAAAGTGACGGTTTACCCTCCGCGGTAATAATTACTGTACAATCATAGGTTCCCGGCGTTGCATCTTCGCCTGCGCTTAATGTAAACCAGAAGGCCGCGGTTTCGTTTTGTTTCACGTCGAAAGATTTTTGCTCCAATACTCCATATTGAGCCGGAACCATTTTTGTACCATTAGCGCAAGGTAAAAGCAGTTCACCTGTCATATACCACGTTCGTGATGTCCAGCTTGTGCGCTGAGGCCAGAAATGGATGTGTCGTATGTCAACACTAAGCGGTGCATCTTTAAGGTCAACCTTTGCACTAAGAGCATGCAAGTCAGTTAGCCCATATATTCCAATCCATCTGGATTTGATTTCTCCCTGGGCGATAAAAACTGAAAGCTTTGAAGTATGTCCTTCAGGCTTTGGGATACGATAAGGCTTGTAGTCACCAGCGTCGGAGGTAATATAGGCAATCATACCAGCATTAATTTCAGCTTCGTAGGGCTTTGGTGCCTTCCAGTTTTGCTTCGGACGTGATGCTTCAGTAAATCTTCGACCGGGATCGACATGATCATATACTACTCCTCCTATTTCCTGCGTTTGATTTTTGTTATTTATACAACCGCCGAAGTTAAACATAGCGAAAAGAATAGTAAAAATAACAACTATTTGTATATTATGCTTTTTCCATATGTCGCAAATTCGACTTGTCACGGCTTATACTCCCTTAAAAACAAGAATTTCTATAACCTAACCACATTCTTTCCAAATATAGACGTTAACATTATCAATTCGTTACAGTAATTTCTCCAAAAAAACAAAAAAATATTGTTTTCACATAATTTTCATATTTTTTATGCTCCTTGACGACAAAGATATTATCGAGTTGCATTTTCCCTGATTTTGAATATAATGCCTTTTCAATTGTATGTGTTAAAATTACTTTAACCTGAAATCTGAATAGAAGATTTGAAAGGAGCCATCAAATGAAAGGCACATGTAAAATTATCATTTCTTTACTAACTCTTTTAATAATCGCAAGCTGTTCTTCATCGCCCGCGAAGGCACAGCAGAATTCTGTGACAATTGACGCGGCGAAAACAAAAGACGCGATTAATCCCTATATCTATGGCCAGTTCATAGAACATCTTGGCCGAAGCATCTACGGCGGTATCTGGGCGGAAATGCTCGAGGACAGAAAATTCTATCACCCGATAACCGCAGATTATAAACCATATGTAAAATCAAAAGCCATTCCCGCCGAAGCAGAGTTCCAGGTAGTCGGAGCTTCGCCGTGGCAAATCATGGGCTCCGCAAATTCAGTTACAATGGTAAAGGAAAATGCTTTTGTAGGAGAACATTCGCCGTTAATTCAGGCCGGAAGCGGTATACGACAACTCGACCTCGGAATGGTAAAAGGTAAAGATTATACAGGTTATATTTATCTGAAAGCGAAAGAAGGAAATCCAAGTGTCACTGTATCGCTCGTATGGGGTGACAATCAGCAGGTCTCAAAGCAGTTCAAGACAATCGAAAAAGAATATGTTAAATACCCATTCTGGTTCACCAGCGGCGGCGATACGAACAAAGGCAAACTGGAAATTAAAGTCGATGGCGGCTCATGCTTCGTCGGTACAGTTTCAATTATGCCCGCTGATAATATCAACGGAATGCGAGCCGATACAATAGCCGTGCTCAAAGAGCTGAACGGTACAGTATATCGCTGGCCGGGCGGAAACTTCGTAAGCGGTTATGACTGGCGTGACGGAATCGGTGACAGGGACAAACGCCCGCCGAGAACAAACCCGGCATGGACTGGCGTAGAACACAACGATTTCGGATTGCATGAATTTATAGATTTCTGCAGAATCATCGGTACTGAGCCGCTCGTTACAGTCAATACAGGTTTCGGTGACGCGTATTCAGCAACAGATGAGTTGGAATATTGCAATGGTTCTGAATATACAAAAATGGGTGCTTTGCGAAAAGTTAATGGTTCAGCCAAACCGTTCGATGTGCGTTTGTGGTGCGTAGGCAACGAGATGTACGGCGACTGGCAGATTGGATATATCAGGCTTAAAGATTATGTACTGAAACATAACCAGGTAACGAAAAAAATGCTTGAGTTCGATCCTGACATAACATGCATCGCTTGCGGTAATGTAGGCGAATGGAGCGAGGGACTTCTCAAGAATTGCGCAGATTATATCGATGTTATCGACGAGCATTTCTATATTACAAAAACTCTCCCTGATGTCACTGCCCACGTCGAGCAGGTTACAAAGAGCATTAAAGACATAACAACATATCATCGCAAGCTTCGCACAGAACTTGACTCGCTCAAAGGCAAAGACATTAAGGTTTCTCTAACGGAATGGAATTACTGGAACTTCGAACCGGGCGAAGGCGAAAAGCTTTTACCCGAAGATGCTTACTGGTACGGCGAGTTGGGAAGAAGATACTTCATGCAGGATGCGCTGGGAATCGCTGCCGGTCTGCACGAATATTTCAGAAATTCAGATATTATGTTCCTTGCGGCGTATGCACAAACTGTGAACGTAATCGGCTGTATTAAAACAACAAAAACAGCGGCAGGTTTTGAGACAACCGGTTTGCCACTGGCGTTATACAGAAATCACTACGGAACTACTCCGGTTGATATCACGAACAGTAACAAAGCACTTGATATTGCGGCGGCATGGACTGAAGATAAAAAAGCTCTTACGATTGGTGTAGTAAATACAACAGCGCAGGAACAGAAAATCACGATGGACCTGAAAAGCGCGAATATAACAGGCGAAGGTACTCTCTGGATTATCGCTAATTCTGATCCGATGGCTTACAACACACCCGGCCAAGAACCGAAAGTTGTTATCAAGGAAAATAAAGTCACTGGCATCTCGAACCAACTGACTGTTCCCGGTTACAGTGTAAATCTTTACAGACTTGATATAAGAAATTAAAACCAATGTAGGATGGGCTTTTAGCCCATGCTGTCAAAATTATTTGATGGGCTGAAGCCCATCCTACGAAGGATTATTTCAATATGGAATGCAAAAAAGAACGAAACTTAAAAAACTGTAATTGTTCATATCCCGGCTGCGACAATAAAGGTATTTGCTGTGATTGCTTAAGCTATCATTTAGCTATGAAACAACTTCCCGCCTGCTGCTTTCCTGATGAAGTAGAAAAAACCTACGACAGAAGTTTCAAAGCCTTCGCAAAAGCCTGGAAATTATAACAGAGATTTATTTACAAATGCAATGAAGACGCAAAAGAATACAAACTCTAAGGCTATGAAAACGGAACTGATTGCACCGTGCGGGATGAATTGCAGGCTTTGCATTGGTTATATAAGGGAGAAAAATACTTGTCCGGGCTGCTTTAAAATTGATGCTTATAAAACCAAAACTCGCGCAGGCTGTATAATAAGAATGTGCGAAAAAAGGAAACAACTCAAATCCGGTTTTTGTTTCGATTGCGATAAATTTCCATGTGCCAGGATGAAAAGTCTGGACAAGCGATACAGGACAAAATATTCCATGAGTATGATTGAGAATCTGGAATGTATCAAAGAATCCGGAATAAGAAAATTTATCCAGAAGGAAAAAGAAAAATGGGCATGCCCCAAATGCGGCCAATTCCTATCCGTACATCGAGACAACTGTCCATCCTGCAATCATAAATGGCGATAAATCCCTAAAATCCACGATCACATCAAAAAAATATTTACAAACTTTTTACTTTGCAGTTTCTTGCTGCTCCCTGATAATATAGATAATAATCGAAAATTATATAAAAATTTCAGGGAGATATATAAATGAAAAATGTGGTAACAATAAGCATTATAACGATAAATGTTGCTTTATTTTTCTGGAATCAGCTGGCTTATTCACAAAATTCGCAAGACGAGCTAAACGAGGCTTATGAACTTGAGAAACAGGGGAAAATAGACCAAGCAGTCGAGATGTATCTTGCTTTCTATGAAAAAAATCCACAGAAGCATGAAATATTGCAAAGTATCGCGGAATTATACAATAGAAATAAACGTTATAATGAAGCCATTGAGTTTATGGAGAAATTGATAATCAAGGACGCCGATTTTCTTTTTCAAGGCGCACGTTTCAAAGATCAGTTTGACAGACTTCTCAGGGCGTGGGATAGTATTGGCAAGGGAAATATTATAAAAGCAGGTGGTATAGAACTTGCGACAAAACATTATAAAGCAAAAATTAATGATAAAGATACAACGCTCCGCATGAAAGCGGTTTCGCAGATAATACTTGGTGATATCGCGGAAAAAGCAAAAGATTTCGAAAAGCAAAGGGAGCATTATTATAAAGCGTATGAACTGGTAATATCAACTTCTGATGACTGGGAAAAAGCAGTAAATCGGGTTTTGCAGCGTAAGTTCATGGACAAGGCTTGGTTAGATGACGCAGTTGCTGTCTATAAAAACTATCCTGATTACAGTAATTTAATTCAGTTAGGTCAGTGGCTCAAGCGGCAGGGACGCGGGTACGAGATGATTGACCTGTATGAGGATTATCTTTTGCGTGGCAATCCGGAAAAAGAAACATATTATAGCATAGGGGGTTATGACTCATACGCTTTAGGTGTGAATGTTATTGATGAATTAGTATCAGTAAAAAGAGGAGAGTCTTTGATAGGTCAATTCAATGATTTAATAATCGCTGATCCGAAAAATCCTGAATTGCACAAAAGATTCGCATATATGCTAATTAAGTTGCGGCGAAACGAAGAAGCACTTCGAGAAATCGAGAAATATCTTGTATCTAAGGAACAAGTATCAGCTTCCGATTACGAATGGGCCGGTGACCTTTGCGAACAGGCGAAACTTTCCGATATTGCAATTCAATATTATGAAAAGGCAAGGAATACGGAAGTAACAGATATGGAAGTTCGCAGAGCATCAATGATGAGCCAGATGGCCGCTCCGGGGAATTATTGGAAACAGCGATATAAAGCACAAATTCTCGAAAAGCTGGGAAATATCTATATCAGGCAAGAGCAATGGCAGAATGCTGAGTCATGTTTTAAGGAAATTGTAGAGCAGGAAGATAACAGGAATAAAGAAAACGCACAGAAAAAATTAGCTCAAATATGGGAGCAGATGGGAAAAGAGAACATTTTTATCGAGAATACTGAAAAGAAGCTTACACAAGATTCACAAAACATGGAAGTCAGGATCGATTATGCTCGCACACTTCTCAATTCAAATAAGACAGATGAAGCTGTAAAACAATATGAAAAAGCTATTGAACTGACACCCGAAGATATTTCACTTAGGCTGAAATTAGCTGATGCGCTTGCTGAAGATAAGCAAAATGAAAGAGCGGTAGATGAGTACAAAACCGCATTATTTATGGCGGCTAAAAAGAATGAGAATGAATTCGTCCGTGGCAAAGGCGGCGATGAGAGAGAACCATGGTATATTTTGAACAAGCTTTCGAGGTTTTGCGAGAAAGTCGGCCACAAAGATAAACTACTCGACATTGATGCTGATATTTTAGTAATGCTTAATTCTCCTGATACAAAATGGAAACCTGAAGAATATGTGATTGAAAGAATTCTCAGGGACATGACGGAAATTTACGAAGCGAAAGGACAATATTCAGCGGCTATCGAGTTGTGGCTTGGTTATCATAAGGAAACGTTACACTTTTCAAGATATATTATCCATGACCAGCTTCAATACGTGGAAAATTTGAAACCATATATTGATCGATTGCAAAAAGAGATATCAGAAGATGCGGCTGATTATTGGGGCAAGTTCATTCTCGCGGATATGTTAAATGCGCAAAATGACAAAGACAAGGCGATGGAAATTTATAAAGGTCTTCTTAAAGACGCAGCCGCCGATGGCAGATTGCAGCATGACCTGATATATGAATTCCAACATATTAAACGTTACGACCTGATGCTTGACGCGAGTATGAAAGCACTGGCTCAATATGGGCAAGGCGGAAGGGATTATGGGAGAGCTTTGGGAAATATTGCCGAGATTTACTTGAAACTTGATAATAAGGAAAAAGCGGCTGAATTCTATCGAAACGCAATAGCTTGTGATATTT
>CAZMPL010000081.1:0-8184 GCA_964567805.1 uncultured Pirellulales bacterium
ATATTCATATAATGGAAAGTCTATCAGATTTGATTATCTTTGTCGATTATGCAGAAACCAACATTTTTTCTAAATAAACTTTTGGGAGTTGAACCAATTTTCATTATGCATCCATCTCGGCGAGGATTTTTTTCAGGCCGGTAATACTTTTTTCTATACCTTCCAAACCCTGGAACTGTAAGCTTTCTTCTTCGATGATGTACCATTTTGTGCCGCCGAAATCTTTGCAGGCCTGTAACACTTCTTTCCATTTTACAGTGCCGTCGCCAACAACATCTTTAACGGGTGTATCACCATAATCCTTGACATGGACGGTTACCATGCGTCCGGGGTATTTTTTTATAACCTCAACCGGATTGCCGCCGCCTCTTGTGCAATGACCTATATCAAGTTGAGAAATTACTTCCGGCTTGGTATTGCAGAAGATTGTATCGTAAAGAGTCACGTCCCCGAATTTCTGTTGAAATTCCTGATAGTGATTATGGTAACCTATATACATATCGAGAGGTTTGAGTTTGTCCGCAATCTGGTTGAACTGGTCTGCAATTTTTTTCCAACCATCTTCGTCCTGAGCGCTGAGCATTGGGAAAATCAGGTATTTATTTCCGATTGTTTTGTTATAATCAACTGTGGGCTGAAACATATCTCCTAACATTGTATCAGGTGTCACCCTCTGAAGATGAAAACCGCAAGCTTTCAAACCTGTATCGTCCAGCAATTTTCTCATATCTTCGGCTTTGTTATCATAGCCATAAAAACCGGCAAATTCCACGCCGTCATAGCCTAATTTTTTAATACCCTCGAAAGTTGCCGGCACCTCCATAGCAGTTCCGCCTCGAATACCGCCTCGACCGCTTGAATCCAGGCCTCTTAGTGAATAAAGCTGTACTCCAATTGGAATTTTCTTTTCTTCTTTTTGTTCCTGCCGAACGATACCACTCTCACAGCCCGTAATAATTACGGCAGTGCTGAGAACTGTTGTTTTTAGAAAATGACGTCTGGATATGTTATTGCGTTCTGTATTCATCTTTCACCTTGTTTAACGAATAAAACAATACAGGGATAAAGTCTAAAAAAAATATACCTTATTTATGATGTGATTATATTACGATTTACCTGCATTTTCAATAAAAACCATTAAATATTCAAATGAGATATAATATCGGCTCTTGCATAAAATCTGTATTCATAATATATTGTGAAGTCTGGATAGAAAACACTTTAATAGAAGGAATAATAATGGCACATAAATTCATAAATAAAGTCGAAGCCGGCGAAACAATTAACGATATATACCTTGTAAAAGACCCTATTCTCAGAAGCACAACACGCGGGGATTTATATATAGCGATGTTCCTTTGCGATAAGTCTGGGCAAATAAACGGGAGAATGTGGCAGGCGACTGAGATTGTCTATAAATCCATTCCAAAACCAGGTTTTGTTCATATACAGGGACGAAGCGAGCTTTATCAGAACAACCTGCAAATTATCGTAAATAAAATTACTCCTATGGATTCATCGAAAGTCAATATCGATGATTTCCTTCCACGAACAAAAAAAGACGTCAACAAAATGTTCGAGGAGGTAAAACAAATAATCTCACAAATCAAGAATCCTCAACTCAAAGCCATTGTAGATTCCTTCCTGAATGATAAAGAACGGATGGAAAAATTTATAAGCTCACCGGGCGGCATGAAACTGCATCATAGTTATATCGGGGGACTTCTGGAACATGTTCATAATATGCTGCGTGTTGCCAATGCAACTCTTCCATTGTATCCGAACATCCAGCCGGACCTTGTACTTGCAGGAATATTTCTTCATGATATAGGTAAAACCGAAGAGCTTTCGTATGACTTGTCATTTGCATACACAAACCAGGGACAACTTCTCGGTCATATCGTTCAAAGCATGCTTATGATCAACGAAAAAGCAATCTCACTAAAAGCCAATGGAACAAAAATCGACCAGGAAATTTTAGACTCACTCGAACATATTATAGTGTCCCATCACGGCCAATATGAATACGGCTCTCCGAAACTACCGGCTATGTCTGAAGCGTTTATGGTTTGTTTTATAGATGATCTCGACGCGAAAATAAATATGGTTGATTCTGCTATCGAAGAGGAAGACGGTGACGAAAACTGGACGGCGTGGAAAAACGCATTACAAACGAGATTATATCGAAAACGAATAGAGTAAATTTCCCTGTACTCTAAATTGTGTCACGTTCCAGAACGATACCGGAATATCTCCACATTTTTTCGAATTGTTCGATAGGTATAAGTTCCTTGCCGGTAATCGGATCGGCGACCGCTACCGAATCGTCAAGAACTTTGAGTACAACGATACAATGGTCCAAAAGAAAACCTTCTTTTACAACTACTAATGTCACACCTGTTTTTCTTAATTGCTCGATTGTATCGAATCTCTGGTATTTGCATTTCAAACCTTCATTTTTATATCGACTCTCAATCGCCGAACAAAGTGACGTCGGCAAAGTACCTACAACAGGACTGGAATGAGAAAGCACCGCGAGTTCTCCTTCCTTTGCAGACAAACCCAGATGTTCCAAAGCGGTTACCGCAGCCGCCGGACCGCAAGTGTAATCTGTCGTCTGACGACAAATTCCGTCACTGTCATAAAATGTAGGTTTGCTAAGAAGGCTATCCCTGACAATAACAGGAAAAAGAAAAGGCATTACAGAAAACCATGTAACGACAACTAACATTATAACATAAACAAGGATTTTCTCAATCTTACGCGGTAAACGAGAAAGCGGCGTTGTAAGTCCCATACAGACCGCGACAGATATAAGAGCAAATCTTACCCTGCCGGCGATGAACCAGTTAAAGGGACGGATAAAAGAAAATCCGTCATTAATTCTCGCGAATAAAAGCAGTGCAATCAAAACACATGGAAAAAAATAACCGAAAGTCCAATAAGGTTTTCTAAAACCAGAAAATGTTCTTCCAAGCAAAATGCTAAATAAAGATATTAAAATTATGCCCGCAGTTTCTAATAAGGAAATCATTTCAGCCTTTCATTCTCTATCATTCACCTGCCGTGTATTATATCAAATTCATATTGACAATTCAAGAAAATAATAAAGTGGAAAAAAGTACGAAAACAAAGATAGTCCTATATTATCCCGTAATTAAATACAAGAAAACAGGCAATTTTTATTTTGTTTTAAAGTAAAGTTCAGATGTCGCACATATATGCCGATAAAAAGATTATCTCTGTTGATGGATTTTAAGAAAATATTAAAAAAGTCCGATATTTAAGTTAATATTTATGCACAATTGTTTTTGACAATCAAAGATAAAAAACGCAAAATAATGGAATGAAAAAAAGTTTAGCAATAATTTTATTATTATTAACAGTTTGTCTTACAGGTTGTTTTTCATCCAATCCTGAGGATATTCGAGTATTTAGAAAACCCCAGGATGTAAATGTAACTATGGATAACTATATCTTACAACCTGCGGATGAGATTCATATATCAAGCTCTGATGTTCCTGAGATTCACAACCAGCATCAGAAAATCCGACCGGATGGAAAAATAGCTTTCGAAATGATAGGTGAAATTTACGCCGCGGGCAAAACACCTGCAGAGCTAAGTGAAGATATCAGGCAAAAGGTTATTCTGTCATATAAATTATCTGATGAAAAACCTGTTGATATTCTTATATCAGCCTATCAAAGCAAATACTTTTATGTCTTAGGCCAGGTTTTTCTGCCGGGTCCAAGATTATGTTCCGGCCGTGATAGCGCGATAAATGCAATTAATCTTGCACAGCCCAATGGATTGGCATGGAAGGAACGAATCCAGGTAATCAGACCTTCGAGTGATGTAAATATAAAACCTTCGATTTTCGAATTGAATTACGATCGTATAATGGCACACGGTGATGAAACTAAAGACATCCTGTTACAGGAAGGTGATATTATTTATGTTCCCCCAACAATTTTAGGTTGGATAGCATTGAAAGTAGAAGAATTTGTTAATCCAATTACAAGTGCCTTCAGCGGAGTTTATACTGTCCGCCGAGCATCATATAATCGTGATATAAATCAATAAAGAGTATTTTACGACAAAAAATAGCGACAATACATCTTGCCGGTACGATATGGTTTGTATTATGTGTCAGTATTCTATTGATAATAGCACTGTTACAAGCCGGTGTAAAATGGTGGATAGTGTTTTCACTTTCGGCACATGGGATACTATTTGCTTTATTATTTATAAGTCTGTATTTGTTTGCGATTTTCAGAGGAATCAGCAACAGTCAAAAACTTTACGCAGAACATCCAATAACTAAAACAGACCAATACGCATTTTTTTATGCGTC
Organism: uncultured Pirellulales bacterium; assembly: GCA_964567805.1. Lineage (GTDB taxonomy): Bacteria > Planctomycetota > Phycisphaerae > Sedimentisphaerales > Anaerobacaceae > JAFGPS01. Next base: position 4,356 of record CAZMPL010000081.1, read on the forward strand.
AACACCATTTTTTGGAGGCTTTGCCGGTTTTCTCGGAACAATAGGCGCTGATACATTAAATCAATTCATATCTGGAATCGCACTTGGTACACTTGGTATGACATTCATTGTTTGGGTAATAGTCGATCCTGCACTCGGACTGCTTGAAATGTTTTTTCCTGAAAGCCGAAGAAATTATATACAACGGCAAGCCGAAACAAAAATTATAAAAGAGAAAAAGCAGCGGGAACGTGAACGCTTACTTACGGAAGCTACGGTAAAAGATAATTCGGAGTATCAATTGTGGCATGAAAAACTCAAACCTCATGCAGAAAAACTTGCCTTGTTATTATCCTCCAATACAACCGATTTTAAAGAAGCCGAACGTGAAGCCGCCGGAATTGGAGTTCACGCGTGGCAAATGGGAGGTTTAACCTGCATGCGAGAGCTTCATGATATGGCACTGGAAATATACAGGCTAAACAATAATGACAACGATGCCATTGATTATATAACTTTCTGGTGGGACGGTATCGGGAACTGGCGAGAAACATCCCTTTGCTGAAAATAAATACCTGATGTTATATTTGTCATATTCCCGCAAATAAAATATGAAGCGGTATTCTCAATTTCACTAATCAATTCTATTCACTGATTCTTTTACTTTTATATTTCCGACTAATCGCGACTAATATAACAAGGTAAACTATATATTCCAGGAAATATCCCAATGCTCCATCAGAACTCTGTGCATATGGTGACATTGCACAACCGCCGCCGCCGCTGCTGTTATCGCCAACGTCAATATTGCCGGGATTAGGAGTTCCGCCGGCACCGACGATAAAACTCGTAAAATGAGTTGACTTAAATATAACAGCATGTAAAGTATCACTTATTTCGTAATGCTGCACTTCAGAAATTCCTTCCTGACTCCATGTTCCGGTTTGGTTATTATACCAATAAACCTGATAACTGCTTAGATTCGGGCAATCATCTGAACTGTGAGGTATAGTAATCGTAATTGGCGTATTAAACGTGATTCCGTTCGGACTAATATCATAACATATTCCGAAACAGCCGTCAGGTAAAGCCGGCGGATTTATTACTTTCAAAACAGAAACATCTTTATAAGTGAAACCGTCTGGCATAGCACCGGTTGGAATTTTAATTTCAACCAGATTAGATGTCTGAATGAGTGTATAATCTATATGCAGTATATACTCCATCGTTAACGGATCACCATAAGATGTCACGCCACTATAATAAATATCATCATTGCCATTCCGCTGGTCGGTCCAAACGATATAAGGATCTCCGTTACTATTGACACCAACCGCCGGATTCTTCTGAAGACTTGTTCCAATATCATCATTTATTAAAATATTGGTACTAAATCCCGTTGAAGTTTTCTCGGCATAATAAATGTCTGTATCATTATTGCTTAGTACATTACGCCAATCTCTCCATGCTGCGAAAGGTACACCTGCTCCATCTATTACAGCAAATCCAGACGCAGGATTGTTTTTGCCCACGCCGGGTTCGTCAGTAACACTAACTCCATTACTGGTAGTCCCGGTCTTCCTGTATAAAATGTCGTAGTTGCCGCTAACGTTATCAGCCCAAAACTCATGTACAACGTTGTCAATCGGATCCGCGGCGTACGAAATACTTGACTGATTACTGCCGGTACCTACTACAACGATATTCGCCCATGAAATACCCGAATTTGTCCCGTAAAAATCAGTTGATGCATTTCTTGAATCCGTCCATCCCAAATAAACTATATGATTATTTACCGCAATAGTCGGATCAGACTGATCCATTGTGTTTGTTGTTATTCTTCTTGGTGTCCATGAATTGCAATCAGTTGAACTTGATATCCAAATATCCTTATTTCCATCACGATCATCTTCACAAGCTATGTATATTACATCTGTTGCGGCTTCGTCTATTGCAATCGCCGGTAAAGTCTGATTATAGATATTACTTGACTCGTCAAATTTTACAACTACAGGCACACTCCATGTCGTACCATCTTCAGATTTAGATACATATATATTCCATTTATTACCTAAAGCACTTTGATCCTGCCATGCGACATATAAATTATCTTTGCTATCAATCGCGATAACAGGATTATTCTGTATTCCTGGATCATCACAAGCAACAGAGCTCGTTTCAAAAGCATTTTTACCTTCTTTGAGCTTACCTATATAAATACCAGAATCGTATATTGACATCGACTGATCCCATACAACCCAGATATTACCCAATGAGTCCGCAGCGGTCGAAGGGTGATCCTGATTAGCAATATCCAAACCATTATTTACTTTCAGATTTTTCCCAAATGCCCGCATGAGTATATAGAATTTATAGCTCTGTTTCGGCATCGTGTTATTATATTTATCAGTTGCATAAACGACAACATTCACCTCCTGCTCATAGTCAAACCTGGTCAACGGCTGGAAAACAAATGCATACTTTGCTTCAGTACCCGAACGTCTGCATGTACCAAAAGAAGAAGTATAGGTACCATTAACATCTGCCATACTGCCATTATATACAAGATTGCCTTCAACAAGAATCCGAACTGTATTAGCATCAACACCAATAAGATTATCTGTAATTCCCAACTTTATATATGTGTCCCTTGGAACCTGAATAGCATTCGGTTCAGGATAATATTCGGATATAGTTGGAGGAGTTTCATCATCATCATCGATAATTGTATAAATAAAGGTGGAATTTAAACCTATCGTATTAGGATCACCCGTTAATCTTATTTTAATTGTCTCATCATCTTCAGAAGATGAATTGTCAATAATTGTGATTTTGATATCATTGGTATCTTGCCCAAATGGGATTGTCAATGTGCCGGAACTCAGTATATAATCAGCGCCTGCTGTTGCAGTACCGCCTGTTACCACATAATCAACTGATACATCTGCTCCGCCAAACCATCCTCTAAAATAACCAACAGCAACATTTACAGTACTTTGTGACTCAAGTCCGCTTGCACTGGACTGCATGAAACCAAAAAGATTCCAGTCATCGTTTCCAATAGTATATGTATGAGTATCGGGAGATCCTAATGTGGCGTTAGTCGGATTGCGAAGCGAAATAATAATTGTCTCATTTGTTTCGCCATATAAATCATGTACCATATAAATTATAATATTTTTTTCAGTTTCTCCGGGTGCAAACGTTAGTTCACTATCATAAAGATAGTAATCGACACCGCCTCCAGTTGCTGTTCCTCCGGTAACTGCATATTCAACATAAACTGCCGAAGAAGATGGTTGTGAAAGAATCACTTTTATCGGAACAGTAGGACTATAAGTTTCATAATGCGCTGAAGAAGATGACTCAAAAGCTACGACAGGATCAGTTTGAGCATGAAGCGGCTGAATGCAGCATAACAAAACCACCACAAGTGGAATACTTCTCTTTAATAACGTTTTCATCTCGATCTCCTAAAGAAAATTTAGAAGCAATATCTTAATTTATCAATTTAGACTAATTACAAATTATATTTCGTCCAAAAAAATGAAGATATAAAGCTCTAAATAAAATATAAGAGACTATATTCTCTCTTGCATATTATTTTATCATTTTTTACTATATTTTTCAATAAATACTTAACATAAAGTCTCAATATACATAGATTTATAATCTCTTGATATATTCGCTACAATCGATACAGCCGACAAGCTGATTATTTGATCCCTCAATTTTTTTATCGCTTTAAAATTTAGTCCGAAAAAAAGGATTTTATATTAGATTGAAGATTAATAAAACCATATATGTTATTTACGATTGTTATTTAAATTTGTTTATCCTCTGACTTTTT
>CAZMPL010000081.1:8194-12132 GCA_964567805.1 uncultured Pirellulales bacterium
CCACCTGCGTATTTAAAAAAAAGTCTGCTCTATGCTTTCATAGAGCAGACATTATATACACTTCACCTGTATCTCACCTCTCCCTGACTACACACTATAGAAAAGGTAATATGGGCATAGTATAAACAGATTAATTCATACCTTCTATAAAAAGACCTTATCACCTTTAGTACGACAGGCAATAACTATATATCTTTTTATATTACAAGATATAAAAATTAAAATTTACTGTTTACTTTATTAAAATAACAACACAAATAAAAAGGATTACAGAGTTCTACGTTTTCTTAACCAGCCAACAAGTCCTGCACCGAGACTTCCGAGAATAATAGCGCCTGGTGCTGGAATATAATCAACTGTCAATGTAGCACTTTTCAGTGTCGTAAACCAATAATCATAACTATAGTAAGATCCTGGAGATTTTTCTGTTGCTTCCAACGAGGAAATATCAATCCAGACTTTCAATGTTGCGGATTCATCAGTTGCAGCAAATTTTGCTAAAGCCGCTGAATCAAACGTAAAAGTTGTTGTAGCCCATGAAGCCGGTGAGTTGTTCAAACTGCCTATACTGACTCCACCTGAACCATTTGAAGTTCCAACTTTAATTACATCGATTTCATTTGGTTTTATACCACCATCTCCACCATTTTTATCAACATCCCAGGCTTCGATAGAAAGTGTAGCACCAAGAATTGTTATTGGGCCTGGTAAACTAAAAGTTACTGTATGGGTCCAGCCCCAGTCCTGTTGATAACCTCGATAATACTTATCTACCGCAGGCCAACCACGAATATAATCCGAGTCTCCAGGATAAGGATCATAACCATTCGGTATGAACCATTCAGGGTTTGTGGCCCCATTAAGTGTTTGCGTGGTTGTAATAGCCTGAACGTTAAGACTCAAGCCTAACACCATACAAAACAGGACAAAAAATATTACCTTTCTCATCTTTTTCTCCTCTTGTGTTAATTCATTTCCAAGATTAATAGTTTCAATCCTTTCTTTTTAAGATACACATCCTGTTTATCTTTTCTTCTATTTATGCCCTTTTTCTACTTTTCAAATATCCTGTGCTTTCTTAATTTCATCAAAGCACATAGACCAATATTACACAAAACAAAAGCTTCTGGTACAGGTATCATAGAAATACCAAATTCACCAATAGCATAAGGCGCGTTACTATCGATTTGAATTATATCTATAACACTGCCTTCGGTTCCATAAAATCCAAAATAACATGCCCCTGAATTTCCAAATACTTCCTGACTTATTCGCTCAACACAGTCAATACCGTCATAAGCAGATACTCTAATCGTATTAACTATTGCCATTTTTGGTTGAGCATAAAAGTAAAAAGAAGTAGTATTATCAGGCATCTCTAATGTTACTGAATAATCATTTTCAGAAGTCCAGTAAATATCTCCTGAATAATCATGACTCCAGGTCATCCAACCTTCTGAAATCTTATGATGTTCCAAAGGTATGCTGAATAATACATTACCTTTAAAAGGAGATTCCACAAAGGTATATTGTAAATAGGTTGGCCGCATATCTTCTGCAAAAGCCGATACCTTATATGGGCCTAAAGTCGAAGCGGGAGCATTTGTGTCGCAAATATCCGTTTTCAATCCGGCTTTTGTAACAGATTTTGAACCAGCTATTGACATTAAAAAGCCCATCAACCAAAAAGTTATTATTCTTTTCATTCCTTTTCCGAGTTTTTATCCGTAAAAAGCAATCCATTAAGAAAAACTGGTGATTAAAGTTTTTATGTGGGAAAAGTAGACAAAAAATCAGTATGTTCGAGGAAACTCACTCATTTTAAAAACACACTATTGCACCTGCTCCTCACACTCAAACTTCCGGAATTCCCAGAGTTTCGTAAGCTGTCCTTAATTTATGAGATAGAACCTCCTCCTTTGAGGTATCACAATTACGCTTAATCTATCATAAACAGACGGAAAAATCTACAAAAAAATATAAAAATATTAAACTTTTTTAAATTTACTTACGCTAATAGTTTCTTCCTACCACTTTAGGTATAGAATTGTTTGATGGTTTGATAAAAATAAGAAAGTAGCTGCTTATCAAGTAATAGACCAATAGTATTACTTACAAAGTAGTACTAATAAATAAATCATTAAATTTTATATTTTATACCTAATCTTCCTTGAATATTTCATAATATTTCAAACTAATCTTGTATTAGAATAGAAAAATGGAATTTTCCATTCCAGTCTTACAACATTGACAGAAATCTACTATTAAGCTAATATCCCACTCTATGAATTCGAAATCAGTAAATATTTTAGGCATTGAGACCAGTTGTGATGAAACCGCCGCTGCCATTGTTACTGATGGATATGTTGTAAAATCCTCAGTAGTAGCTTCACAAATAAAGCTTCATGAGAAATACGGCGGCGTAGTACCTGAACTCGCTTCCCGGGAGCACGCCGAAAAAATCTATCCTATTATAAAGGAAGCTCTCGAACAGGCTCAAATTACCAAAGACAATTTAGACGCAATCGCGGTCGCGAATCAGCCGGGCCTTACTATGGCTTTAGTTGTCGGAGTAACAGCCGCGAAAACTCTCAGTTTCGCATGGAACAAACCTCTTATCGCAATAAATCACCTGCACGCGCATTTACAATCGGCGATGCTTGCGGAACAAAATCTCGAGTTACCCGCGGTCGCACTTATCGTATCAGGGGGACATACATCACTTTTCGATTGCCAGTCTCCTTTGAAACTTACGCTTTTAGGTTCAACTATTGACGACGCCGCAGGTGAAGCATTCGATAAAGTCGCATCCATTTTAAGACTGCCCTATCCCGGCGGACCGAGTATCGAAAAAGCCGGTAAAAATGGTAATCCAAAAGCAATAAATTTTCCTCGAACTCTCATTGCTCCTGACTCTCTCGATTTTTCATTTAGCGGCTTGAAAACCGCCGTGCTATATCATTGCCGTGGACAGGATATGAAAGGCGAAAACAAATCCGCTTCAATGAGCGAACAGGAAATCGCGGATATAGCCGCTTCTTTTCAGGCTGCTGTAGTTGATGTACTTATCAAAAAAACACAACGTGCCGCGAATAGAATCGGCGCAAAGACTGTTCTTCTCGGCGGCGGAGTAGGTGCCAACAGCGCGCTAAGAGAAGCTATGCAGCAATTTTGCGATTCGTCTAAGCCGCCAAGAAAGCTTTTGGCCGCACCTAAAAAATATTGCACAGATAACGCGGTTATGGTAGCCTCTCTTGCGTATCATAAATATAAGGAAGGGCTTTTCGCGGATTTGACATTAGAACCAAAAGCGCACGGCTAATTTTAACTGACCACTATAAATTGTCCTGAATTACCGCGAGCCGGAAACATTGTACTGGAAGCTTTCGATTTTAATACTCGCCCAGACCATATAATTCCTATTATTCCAGAAAGTATATCTGTCAGAAGGCGACCATAAAAAATCCCGGAAATACCTATCGTTATTGAACCGAGTAATGACAGAGGTATCAATAAGACAAATACTCTAACCATATTCAATAAAGCAGACATCAAAGGTTCGTGTATTCCTGTCATACAAAATCCGGAATAACGATGTACTTCAAGAAATCCATAACCGAAACATGTTATGCAAATATAAATTATCAGAATCCTTTCAACTTCCGGATCCGATGTAAATATAACCGCAATATGCTTTACTACTATAAAGAATACCCCCGCGGCGGCAAAACCAAAACACAATGCAAATATCATTGCTCCCTTCCAAGCTATTCTAATTCTATCAAAACGCTTTGCTCCGAAATTTTGTGCAACGAAAGGAACCAGAGACATTCCGACCGTCATGGGAATCATAAAAGCAAACATCTCGATTCTGCTGGCAACACCACAAGCCGCTACAGTCGGATCACCATAACCGGAAACAATTCGTGTCACCACAC
>CAZMPL010000082.1:0-11991 GCA_964567805.1 uncultured Pirellulales bacterium
AAAGCCGCATGCGAAGAAGCGAAAGTCACCAGAAGTACAGGCGCACCTAAAGACGCGGTCGAATATATAAAAGGGGAAACTTTTACTTTTACAGTCGATTCGAGCGGCGAAATACATGATTATTCCGAATTGAACGAACTGATAAAAAAAATCGGGCAAAAAGCATTTTCTTCAGGAACGGGAGAAAACAGGATAAAAGAGCCGGATATGATAGGTGACTTTATTGCCGCCCAATGGTTTCTCTGGGATTCTATCGCGAGCGTTCCAAACGCGACAAAAGGAATAAACATTGGCAAAAGCTGGAAATCGAAACTGTCTGTTCCGACTCCTATGGTTAGCAGATTAGCGAGAGATGTTACTTATCAACTTGAGGAAATCCGGAATAATGAGAATAAAAATATCGCGCTTATAAATAGTACTTATAGAAAGTCTGATTCTGTTCCAAAAGACTGGCCGGTTCCATATTCGGGACGCATGCAGATGAGGGGGACATTTGGTTTTCTTGGAGGTTATAAACTTCTCGATTTGGCTGGTCAGGGACAGGAGTTATTTGATATAGACCTTGGACGAATCGAAGAATATAACCAGCGATACGAACTGATTATCGAAGCATCTGTCCTGATAGGTATAAACGTGAAGCCGCTTATAAATATCAAACAAACAATTTCGATGAAACATATTGAAGAATAAATTTTAGTTAAAGAAACGAGAGACGAAAAACAAATGACAAAACAGGATATACTCTGGGCGCCTTGGCGAATGAATTACATTCTTGGTCTTGATTCTGAAAAAACAACTAAAACAAAAACCGATTCAGGAACATCTAACGAATCGGAATGTTTTATTTGTCATAATCTCGCGAATCCTCAGGATGATGACAAAAACCTCGTTTTATGGCGAACAGAGCATAGCATAGTAATATTGAATCGCTACCCATACAATAATGGTCATTTGTTAATAGCGCCAATAAAGCACATAGCCGGACTCGACCAGTCGAACGACGAAGAGTTACTTGATATGATGAAACTTATCAGGGAATCGAAAAAAGTATTGTCACTTGCAATCAAGCCGCATGGTTTCAATGTTGGAATGAATTTCAGTCGCTGCGCAGGAGCTGGATTACCTGGTCATATGCACATTCATGTTGTGCCGCGATGGAATGGCGACACGAATTTCATGAGTGTTTGCGGCGATACGAAAGTTATCAGCCAGAGCCTGGCAGAGCTTCTTGAATTATTAAAAAAGGTTAGCGGTGAAAACAAGCTTCCTCGTTTGTAAACAATAAGTATAAGTAGAATCGAATAATGCCGGATAATTATAACACGTTTGCGGTAACTGAAAAAAACACGAAGGGAAGGAATTTCCAGGAGAAGCCTCATCCTTATCGTTCGGATTTCGAGCGTGATCGTGACAGGGTAATACATTCCCATGCATTCAGAAGGCTCGAAGGTAAAACTCAGGTTTTTACGCCCGGGCTCGATGATTATTATCGCACACGCCTGACGCATAGTATAGAAGTGGCGCAAATAGGAAGGACGATTGCCAAAGCACTTCAACTCAACGAAGCTCTTGCCGAAGCGATTTGCCTTGCTCACGATATTGGCCACTCACCTTTCGGACACGCCGGAGAGCATACACTCGATAATCTGATGAAACCATACGGCGGCTTCGAGCATAATTCTCAGGCGTTGAGAATAGTTGATTTGCTTGAGCATCCATATCCTGATTTCAGGGGTTTGAACCTGATGTACGAAACGAGGCTTGGTCTTGCGAAACATCATAGTCCTTATGACAATCCCGAAGATGATAAATTTCCCGAAATAAATTGTTCGCTCGAAGGGCAAATCGCCGATATTGCCGACCGCATCGCTTATAATTGTCACGACCTCGAAGACGGCTTGCGGGCAGGTTTGTTAAAGCCAGAACAATTGAAAATTGAAATTGTGCTGCAGGCAGAGGAACGAATAAAAGCTTCGGAAATTAAGGATAGAACTATCCGAAGAACTCGAACCGCCAAATCAATTCTCGACTTTCTGGTTAGCGATTGCCTCGATGCAAGCAAAAATGAACTGGATAACGCGAATGTTAAGGACCTCGGCGATATATATAGCACCAAAAGAAATCTGGTTGTTATTTCGCAGAAAAGCAACGTTCTGCTTTCAGAGCTCGAAAGATTTTTATTGAATAATTTCTATATGCATCCATCTCTTATTGAGACTACGGCGAAAATCAAAGAATGGATGACGAGCCTGTTTGAGAAAATATGCAATTCTCCGGAACTTATGCCGGGCTATTTCAGGCGATTTATCGACGAAAACGGCCTGGAAAGAACCGTTTGTGATTATATAGCCGGTATGACCGATAGATATTGCCTGAAACTGCTCGAAGAAATATAGCTTTTAGTTCTAATTATAAAAGAAATGTGATTTTATTTGTCAAATAAAGCCTTTAACATAATATATGATATGTATTACTATAATTCGATTTTATTAAATTACTATATGGATTTGAGAAATGTCAGCATCTAAGAATTTGGCAGAAAAAGCATTTAATTACATAACAGACAACAGGGACCGCTTTGTATCAGAGCTAACTCAGTTTCTTGGTTTCCCATCGATAAGCTCGCAGGAATCGCATAAAGGTGATGTTATAGCATGTGCCAAATGGTTATCGAACCACCTCGCAAACATTGGCCTTGAATCCGGCCTGATTGAAACAAAGGGACATCCAATCGTTTGGGGACAAGCTAAGGGCAGCTCTTCGAAGAAGCTCATAATATATGGTCACTATGATGTGCAGCCCGAGGATCCGATTAAGTTATGGCACACTGAGCCTTTCCGACCATGTATCCGGGACGGCATAATTTATGCTCGCGGAGCTTCGGACGATAAAGGCCCTTTGTTTGCTCATGTCAAAGCTGTCGAGAGTTTAATCAAAACGCAAGGTGAACTTCCATGCGATATACTTTTCTTATTCGAAGGTGAAGAAGAATCCGGCGGAACAAGCCTGACCGAATACTTATCTGCTCATAAGGATGAATTATCTGCAGATGCCATACTTCTATCAGACACGGCTATGTATGACAATAATACGCCCGCGATTACATATGGACTCAAGGGACTTCTCGCGTTTGAAATAACGATAACAACCATCGAGCATGATCTGCATTCCGGCGTTTTCGGCGGAGCAATTCTTAATCCGGCTATCTTTCTGAGCCAGATTATTGCTAAATGTATAAATGCTGAAGGTAAAATTACAATTCCCGGTTTCTATGATAAAGTGAAAGACATTGAAATATGGGAGAAGGAGAATATCGAAAAGCTGAGATTTGATACCAGTACCTTCCTCGAACAGGCAGGCTCAAAACAAATATGGGGAGATAAAGATTATTCCGTTCTTGAACGAATCTGGACCCGCCCGACACTTGAAGTCAACGGTCTAATTAGCGGCTATGCAGGTTCGGGCGTTAAGACAATTATTCCAAATTCTGCGACTGCAAAGATGTCCGTAAGACTTGTGCCGAATCAGGATCCAAGCGAAATTCTTGGATTGATAAAAGATTACCTCAATTCAATCTGTCCGGATTCGGTTGAATTAACTATAAGCAGCCCGTTTAGCAGTGCAAATCCAATCGTCTTCGATACAGGCGGACCAATTATTCAAAAAGTTTGTGAAGCTCTCAAAGAAGGTTTTGGTACTGAGCCGGTCTTCGTACGAACAGGCGGCTCAATCCCGGTTGTTAATGCGTTCTGGAATAATTTCAGGAAACCTGTTATCCTTATGGGTCTTGGACTGGATTCGGATGGAGCTCACTCACCGAATGAACATTTTAGTATAGATCACATGATACGCGGCGCTAAAAGTTCAGCATATTTTATCACAAATTTATGAGTTATTATGTTCCTCTATGGGCTATATTTTGCTGCATATTCGCTGCACGCCCGGATTTTCGGAAAATAAGAATTGACGATTACGTCGAAAATTGGTATATTTCAGGCCGTTATTTTTATGCGCTTGTAGCTCAATTGGATAGAGCGTTGGTCTACGGAACCGAAGGTTACAAGTTCGAATCTTGTCAAGCGCAGTTTCTGAAACACCCATTAATTGCTTAGAATCAATGGCTTTTGCAGAGGTTATTGAAGTTTTTACATGCCGCAACATTTCCTCATTTCTTTTAATATTTTGCAGCTCTTAATGTAAACATACAAAAATCGACAATAGTTGACTTGCATTGAAGAAATGATAGAATTGAGGGTGGAGTTTTCAGTTTGAATAGAAACTTTTATATGATATTATAAGAGGTAGGATTTAGACTTTATTAAAGCTTTGTGGTTTATTTTTGTGAGGTGAAATAAAATGAGAGGAAATCACATAATTTTATCTTTTATTTTTTGTTTTTTTATTTTTGGGAACATTTCTGCGGAATCACTTCAAGCCGCGACTTTATCAGAATCAACTATAACGAGTGCACTTGAAAACGGCCGCTCTCTGGTTATTGCAGAGGTACAATCATTTGAAAAGCGTTCGGAAGGGCAATTCGTAAAGATTAAGATTGTCCAGCCCATCATTTTAGGTGATTTGTCTGAAGATGATTGTGACGGTACACTGGATTTATTTTCAAGCTTAGGAGATACATACAGTAAAAAACTGGAAGCCGGTTCTCGCTATGCCTTGTTTATTCTTAAAGATTCCCCTTACGAATATTCCTGGGCAAACAGAGATGATTTTCAGTTGATAAATGACAATACAGAAATTGATAAATTAAAACGTTTGGCTAAAAATGCTTATACCAAAACTTCGATGTCATTATTTCGAAAGGATTCGAGCGCGAAAGTTAATATAGATTTATCTGAATTGCCAGAAGAAATAATTTCCCTATGCAAGCAATTTCGAGTTGATCCGGAAAACAGGTCAGTTACCGCAGAAAAAATATACATGTCAGATATCAGCTCTCGTATCGAACTGACGAGATTATCTTCTGTACATCAAATCATTCCTCCGAAAATAATTTTATCACGCGACCAAATCATTTCTCTTTTAGGTCAGCCAACTATAAAATCCGGCCGGACTTATTCATGGTTATGCGGCCAGCCAGTTGAACGGGGCAGGAGCGACAGAGATGTATTTGTTCTTTCCGTTACTTTTGATAATGATCAAAAAGTTCAAAAAATGGTTTATGGACAGTACAAAAAAGAAAAGTGGACTAAAATAGATCGTCCCGTAAACAATCTTTATGGTTTGCCTGGTCAGCCGGAAAAAGTATTACTCAAATTCCAAAGAGAAGTTCAAAAAAAGAATTGGAAAGAAGTGTTATCTTTATGTTCAGAAAGTATACGCAAAAAGGCCCTGGAATACGAATCGCTGGATAAATTCTTCAAGGACTACTTACCAATAGAAGAAGTAGTTAATATGAGAGAGTTTCCCGCAAATGGATATTCCGGAAGTTCGGATAAGATATATAAAATAAATTTTGACTTTGAGCTATCGGCTTATGATCCCGAAACCTATATTCCTGTAACCTGGAGGTGGTCACTTGTCAGAAGTGATGATTCATGGCTGGTTGATTACAAAGTTGTTCCTCTGGAAATGATGATTCAAAAGGAAATATTTAGAAGAAAACTTCGGGAAGAAGATTATGAAACTCGAAATGAAAAGTTTAAAAATGGAATTAGATATAATTTGATTCCTCTTTCTGAAAATTACATTATCGGAAAGCCTATGCCGTTTCGTATTGAAATGAAAAATATTAGTGAAATACCGGTATTGTATATGGCGACAAATTTATTGATGATTAATGATCCGATGAATATTACTGGTCCTAATGATGATAAAATTGAGTATGTTGATATAGATTCGCAAACAGTGGAAGGGGAGGAAGTTGTTTTATCTGGAGAGACTGTAGTCCTTGAGGAAAATTATGATGTTTGTTCGCAATATTATATATCAAAACCCGGACGATATTCTTTTCAATTTAACAATACGAATAAATTAGAAATAGATATCAAGCAAGGTGAATTATTAGCAATGGACGAGGTCTATACCAAGTTAAAGGATATTTTACCTCAAGGCTGGGCTATAACCAGAAGAATGGCTTCAACGCAAGAACCCTATATGTTTGTTGAGCAGGAAGATAAATATCTTTTTGTACATATGGTAGGCAAAAGAAGGGGATTGCAAATTGATAATGATATAAGGCTCGCAATTGTTAATGATACCTCGGAAATTAATCCAAAGACATTAACTGATTATCAAAAATTAGGGAGTAGCAAATATGGTGAAGTTTTATATTTGGATCGTGATGCGGAATCACTCTGGCCCGATAATCGAAGTCAAATAATAAAAGCACTTGGAATAAAATAAATCCTCAAAATACTATTATTCGTAGCAGTTCGAGAATAATGGTTATGGAATTAAGCAATGGAAGAATCCTCTGAAAACGTTATAAAAAATAAACCAGCCAAACGCTTGTGCCTTAGGCGAAAAATTAAAATCGCGGCTGGAATTATTTTTCTATGTATTCTTGCAGGATTAATTTACAGGGCTATGACATGGTCTCCGTCAGTTGATTTTGAATCTCAAAAAGCCAGTGATATTGTAATTCGAAATACGGCAGCAGAACAAATTGGTAAGAATATCAACGAACTTACAGATGATGATATTGCCGAGATACAAGAATTTCATTTTAATGACAAAATGCCATTATCAGATTTTCAATATCTTGAGAAATTTACAAATTTGCGGAGACTATGGATAATAGAAATTAGTTTTCCACAAAATGAAGTACCTAAATGGATGAAGTATTTAGGAAAGTATGGCTTTTTAAACATGAATGAAAGATTTGCATTTGATTTAAGTCCACTTAAAAAACTTAATAAGCTAGAAAGACTTTATATTCAAAGCACAAACGTAAAGAATATTAAGTCACTCGAAAGCCTGACTAACCTTCAAGAGCTTCGGTTAATTAATACACATGTTACTAATCTTGAACCATTTAAGGGATTAACAAATTTGCAAATACTTGATGTTGAAAATAATCAAGTATTTGATCTTGAGCCGCTAAAAAAACTCAAAAATCTAAAATATCTTGACCTTAGTTATTGTCCGAATATTACAGAAGAACAAATAGAGGAATTACAAATGGCTCTGCCGAACTTGGAGATTAAGAAGATAAAATAAAAGATATAATTTCTTTTCATTAGTAAAAGTTTCTTTCGATATTTTTTAGTTATTATATAATACAACTGCCTATAACAGAACTGGCAACGAAATACCATTTATCACAGGAGGATATTATGTTCACTAAGAAAATACATTCTGTTTTTGATGTCACTGTTATTTCTTTAATTTTATTATTCGTGATGTCAGGTTTTCATTCGACTATAAAAGCTGCCGAGCCGGAACTGCTTAAGCTTGAAGGTCAGTTGAGTGTGCATGATCCGGTTATAATGCATCAGGGAGATACTTATTATATATTTTCAACCGGCAGAAGCAGGGGAGGTATTATTCCAATTAAGGTATCTAAAGACCTCCATAGCTGGAAAGAAATCGGATGTGTATTTACATCTATGCCGGAATGGACAAAGCAGGAAATACCTCTCTCGCGTGATGCCTGGGCGCCTGATATTTCCTTTTTCAACGGGAAATATCATTTATATTATTCAGTCTCAAGTTTCGGTGTGAATAATTCCGCAATTGGTTTGGTGACCAATAAGACTCTTGACCCGAACAGTCCGGATTACAAGTGGGAAGATCAGGGTATGGTGGTTCGTTCCACTTCAGGTGAAACTGACTGGAACGCTATTGATGGAAATATCGCAATCGAAGACGCAAATAATGTTTGGCTTTGCTGGGGAAGTTTCTGGAGCGGCATTAAAATGAAACGTATCGATCCTCAAACAGGAAAGCTCTCGGCTAAAGATACAACTTTATATTCACTTTGTGAACGAGAACGCTCCGGCTCGCAGCAAACTCCGCCAAGTGAAGGAGCCGTAGAAGCTCCGTTTCTTATTAAACATGACAATTACTGGTACCTGTTCGTTTCCTTCGATTTCTGTTGCCGCGGTGCAAGAAGTACATACAACGTTCGTGTCGGCCGCTCAAAGAACGTGACTGGTCCTTATTTCGATAGAGAAGACAAACCGATGCTTGAAGGAGGCGGCTCGATTGTAATACAGGCTGCAGAAAATTCAGTTACATGGGCAGGACCCGGACACGAGGCTGTGCTGCATGAGCCTGATGGTGACTATCTTGTTTTTCACGCATATTCGATACCGAACAGAGGAAACTCCATGTTGAATATATCAACAATGGTATGGGAAGACGGCTGGCCGAAAGTCGCGAAACTGCCGTAATTTGCTGGAATATTTTAATATCATAGCTTTATGTTTTTTTTCATATAAATTTCTAAAAATAAAATTTTCTGAGAACTACTTGCACTTCAAAATACCTTAAATATATAAAGACACATAAAACAGGAATGAAACTATGAAACTGAAATCAACTGGATATCTCGCTGCTTTATTGATTTGTTTAGGTGCATTACTATCCAATGGTTGTGTCAGGATATATCATTATAAGAAAATTCTTGTAAAAGTAGTCGATGCTGAAACGAATCAAGCAATTGAAGGCGCTTTAGTATCATCGTTATATCTGCGTCGTCTTGGTTCGGATGGTATATTCATTTCAAAAAGCCCGAAATGTATGAGTACCCGAACAGATGCCAACGGTTTAGCAAGAGTTAGAATAGCAACAAATTCTGGAATTTACACTCACGTATTTAATGTCGTTGCAGATGGATATATACGTGTTAATCCTATGATAGGTTATTGGCATAAAAACGAACGAATTGTAACTCTCTATCGTAATCAGGAAATAGTTCAATGAAGAATCTAACTTTATTTTTTATTTTGTTATGTGTTTTCTTTTCCAACGGCTGCTATAAGATATATTTTTATGAGGATTATCCCCTGAAAGTAGTGGACGTTGAATCGAACCAACCTATCGAAGGAGCTTTGATAAAAGTGAGTTATTTCATGTCTGGAGGTGGATTTTTCATTCCGGATAGCCCCAAAAGAATGACAGTTCGAACTGATACCGATGGTAAGGTAAAACTTAAGTTTGCGACTAATCCAGGCATGTGGGTGTGGTATTATGGTATTGAAGCAGAAGGATATATGCGTTTTATTTCTTACTTAGTATTTGGTGATTATCCTCAAATTAATAAAGGTGAGTATGTTGCTGCTCTGTATAGCAAGCCAGATCCCAAGATTGAGATTATTGTTCCCGACAATTATCAGGGACCAGTTTCTATAGAATTTGTTAAAACAAACGATACGAATCAGAGCAAGCCTGGACAGCGATTGTTTTCATATCATATACAGCAGGATGGTTATCTCACTATTGAAACATTACCATTATTTGTTGCCAGTGAATTAATTAATAAGGTAAGTTACCATATGCATCCGGATGTAAGTGAAAATACAATTTCAGTAAAACGTGAAAATGGCAGCAAAATTAAACGTATAGGTGGGCAATATGAACAGGTTATGCAGTCTTCAGGACGAGAGCCGGAAATCGAACCGGATAGTATTATCTTTCGTTATGTATGGTCTGAAGGTTCGAAAATTTTATATCTTATTGGAACAGAATACGATAAAGAGATTTTGTATAATAAAATGTTCCCAGAAGACAGGTTTGGTTTAGATGATGATGTTTTTAACTCGTATTTTAAGCAGTAAACAGATATTAAAGGCACAGCTATTGAAAGATATGAGAACAGTTTAATCCAGGTTTCTTCTGGTAAGATTTAAAAGTAAAAGGGGCTGTATAATTTACATACAGCCCGTAGTTTTTAATAATCGCATCAGCCATTTGACTTTTGCGCTTAGATAAAAGTGGAAGCAATCGGTTATGAAAGCTTTTTTAATAAAAACTCAGTTGCCTGTTCACAAGTTACGCCGTTTCTGCCGCCGTTCGGAACTAAATTAGCTGCTGTAAGTTCATCGAGTGCTGCGTAAATATTTTTCTGATGGTCCATATAGCCGATAAAACCAAGCAATTCGCCAGTGGCTTTAACAACCGCTACAGGAGAAGCAAAGCCGCCCCTGTTTTCTTTCATCATTCTAATTCCTGTACCGCCTCCAGCTTCGAACATACCCTGGCTGAAGCTCACGTTAGCGGATCCAACTCCTCCGATTCCTCCTACGTACATTCCTGCTTCATCGCCGGCCATATCTCCAACGATATTATTACATACCATAGTCGTAAGCTTAAAGGTTTTACCTGTTTTTTCGCCTTTCATCGCTTTAATTTTTTCCGGTTGGGTCAGTGTATATGAAAAATCGTCCGGCTTTACGCCAAGATAATCGATCTCAGGGAAATTTTCATCAATATAAGTTTTTGCCCAGTTTAGAGCAGCCGCGTCAGGTTTTATAACATTGTCCTTGAAATTGAGAACGATGAAATCATTTTTGCTTTTCTTTGCATTCAGACAAGCCAGGTGTGTCAATCTTTCAATATCGATGCGAGCCTGCGGCCAAAAACACAGCGAATATTCATCCCGTCCGTCAATTTCCATTATTCCTGCGGATTTAGCGTCCTGGTAAGGTGTTCCGAAATTGCAACGGAAAACCGTCCAGTCAATACTCATCTTATCATTTTTGATTCTGCGCACACATGCAAACAGGTCCATGTGCTGCCGCATCCATACGTTAGCGCTTGGCACATTAGGATATTTAGACATATCAGGGGTTTCGAGGGGCATCTTCAAAATAACATCACATTGATCGATGACCTTGACAGACTCAGGCGGCGCAACAACATCGAGCTCAATTCGCTTTTCTATGGTAAGATCCGGTATATCGACAACGATAATTTCGCCTTTGGCAATTTCGTCAGCAATAAGAGTTTCCATAATTGTTCTTGCCGCTTTGGCTACAATTGGACCGATTCCGTCACCTGTAGCAAAGCCGATTTTCAAAGGACGTTTATTACCTAAATCAACAGGAGAAAATGTTCCTCTTGAAGACATCGCTTTTAAAACACGAGCCTTTTCTTTTTCCAGCAATTCCTTCAAAGCTTCAAAAGGATTATAAATACCATCAAAATTATTTGATAATTCAACCATGAACATTCTCCATACTTTAATTAAATTGTAACGAAATTTATATAAAATGAAGATAATATTGTATTTATATTATCATTTATGTCAACCTTGGAAATGGTATTTTCCTTCTAATAGCCAAAGTGTGTGTTTTTTGTTGATTTTGTACTGAACTTCAATATAATCAGGCATATGCCAATAACTGCTGTTTTGCAGAACTCTTGAAAATTTAGTTTAAAGGAAAAAAAATGAAATTAGTACGGCATCTCAGAGGATCAATGTGTTTTTGTATTTTAGTAACATTTCTATTTTTATCCGGCTGTAATAAAGGATTATCTTCAAAAGGCTCGTCATCTTCACAAGGCCAAATTAAATATGTATTTTATTTCATTGGCGACGGCATGGGACCTGCTCAAATTCATGTTGCCGAAGCATATCTGGCCTCAGTAAAAGAAGGCTATAACGATAGTAAGCCTGAAATAGAAAAAACTGTGAACCTGAATTTCACGAAATTTCCGATAATGGGTATGATTACAACATACTGTGCTAATCGTTTCATAACCGATTCCGCGGCGGCAGGGACTGCGCTTGCTACTGGTGAAAAAACTCTCGTAGAAGTAGTCAGTCTCGGGATCGATAAACAAACTCGATTGAATTCTATCGCTGAAAAAGCTAAAGCAAAAGGAATGAAGGTCGGTATAGTGACAAGTGTAGGAATTGACCATGCTACTCCATCAGTTTTTTATGCACATGAGGTTGACAGGGATAATTATTATAATATCGGAGTCCAGCTTGCCAATAGTGATTTTGATTACTTTGCGGGAGGTTCTCTTCATCAGCCTAATCCAAGACGTCCGGCGGGACGAAGAGGTGGAACTGCTGACGCAAAC
>CAZMPL010000083.1:0-1329 GCA_964567805.1 uncultured Pirellulales bacterium
ACAGCCTGAGTATTTGTAAATGCTCGAGACTCTTAATCGGCTCAATGCTGGAGATAGAACTGCTCTCAATTACAAGTTCCTGCAAATTTGTTAGATTCTTAATATTCTCAAGGTCAGTAGTATCAGTACCGCAAATATGAAGAGTTAACAAGTTGCTAAGTCCGCTTATTGGCTCAAGATTGGATGTAGGAAGATGTGAAAGCTGAAGATGTCTCACGTTCTTAAGAGTAGAAATCGGTTTAAGACTCTTTATCCGGTAGCCTCCTATTTGAAGTTCCTGAAGATTGGATAATTTCTCAAGTGACTTAAGATCAACTGCGAATCTTTTATTAATATCATAAATTCCAAACTTATTCAGCAATAACATCCATCGTGGTACATCTTTCCTGTCATAGGCATTTATAAATATTGATAGTTTTTGCAGATTAATAAATTTTTTAAGAAGCTTTATGTCAGTAAGATTTTCTGTCCTATATACAATTGGTTTTGCCAATTCGTTAGAATCCAAAATTTCTGTAAAAATCAATTCTGTGATTGTGGCAAAATCATTATCAGTCAATTCATCAGTATTTTTGTTAAGCTGTTTAGCAGTAATCTCTCGTATAATTTTTTCGCTGCTCGAATCAGGTTTGGATTTCCCTGTGAAAAGAATAAAATCCAAAGCAGCAAATATTAGCAGCAGCAAAGCAACCGCCGCGAGGGTGTATTTTCGCCAGGAAAATTTCTTATCTGTTATTTTGTGTTCTGTTTCGTTTTTC
This sequence comes from uncultured Pirellulales bacterium, assembly GCA_964567805.1. Lineage (GTDB taxonomy): Bacteria > Planctomycetota > Phycisphaerae > Sedimentisphaerales > Anaerobacaceae > JAFGPS01. The sequence continues at coordinate 759 of CAZMPL010000083.1, forward strand.
ATTAAGCTTTATTTAATCGGTGACATTATATCTGCCTCATCAGTTTGAAATGGATTGTTGGGCGGCAAATATTCTTCTAATCCGGCATATGTAGAGAGTTTGACCCTTTCAGGTAATTCTTTTCTCCACTTTTCATCAAATTCTTTCAGTTGCTTATAGTTGCCGACAGCAAACCATATGCTGTCGCGAGCACCTAAAATTGTATGCAGTTGCGGATTGTCTGATTCAGAATCCGCTGGTAATGAAAGGGGTGAGTACTTCGCAATAGTCTTACCATCAGAGAACGATGCTGTTAAACTGATATTTCTCTGGCAACTACCCAACATAAAGCGATAATTCTCGAAAGCATCAGGAGTTACTTTTAGTATTCCGCTTTTCGGTATTTCAAATATATAGCGTTCGCCATCAACTTTATAACTATTGCTATCTTCCTGGCCTTTTTGGATTACATAAACACCGGAGAAATTAACCGGAAGCTTGTGATGCACCTTTGTTGGTTTTTCTGAGCATCCTGCTATTAACATTAATAATACCGCAACGCTAAAGATTCGCATATTATCTCCTTATGGTT
>CAZMPL010000083.1:1339-11971 GCA_964567805.1 uncultured Pirellulales bacterium
AAACCTTTATTTGAGAAATGTGAAAATTATAAATGGTTATACAAAAAAAATTATTACCTGACACTTCCCATTTAAACTCTAAAAAAAAATAATTTCTTTAATATTATTGCGTTGCAGGATTTGCTTGTGTTTTTACTGCTGGTATGAAATACAGGGAAAATTTCAAAGCTGACATGTTTAAATCATGAGCATAAAGCTTTTTAATATCGTCTTTACTTATATCGTCGCTTGACAATTCAAAGCTTTCTCCTGATTTGCATGCTTTTGTCATAATAAGCTTTGTGGGGTATAGTTCTTCGTTAGGAGTACTTACAACAAGATATGCGGTTCCATCTACCGATGCAACCCAGTCAATTTCATATCCACCCCCAACAAGGTATTTAGGATTTGGCAGCCCTTGGGAGTCGAAATCACTATCCAGTTTAACTTTTTTGGTTTCACAGAAGGATGAACACCCAGACAATATTAACGTTCCCAGCACAACCAGTGCTATTACTATGCCATTGAAATTCCTAAAACTTAGTTTCTGTTTCATTGTAGTTCTCTTTCTTTCATTTTTAAAAATAAAATAACTTTGAAAGTTGCTTACTCTGTATATATAGACGTAAAAAACACAAATCCGTTACTAAAATCTACAAAAAAACGAAAAATTCTCAATTTAATGGGAAATATAATGTTTTTGCAAATTAAAGCCGTTTATCATATTCGTTTTCTAATTAAAAAATATGGTTATTTCTGAATTTTAAGTCGGAAACTAATTTTGTGCAATAAATCTTGTCCTAAAAACGTTTTCATAGTCATGTTAGTGTCTGATTTATGTTTTTTCAGCATTATTACAATGAAAGAAGTTAGGTATGAAGAATTATTTCATCTATAAGTGCATTTCAATAATACTTTTAACGATTTTATGCATTAATACCGAGATTTGTGCAAATTCCGACTCAAATACAGATAAAACCAAAGCTGAAATTGATGCACTTATCGAAAATATAGGCAGTATAGAGCCTGACTGGTGGGATTCTGTCGAGTTGAGAATTCCAGAGACGTTAGATATAAACTGGCCGGTTCATATGGTAGCTCAGCAGGGATTTGGCGGCAGAGGCGGACGAAATCAATTCGGCGGACGCGGCGGATTCGGAAATATGGGAGGACGCGGAAATTTTGGAATGCAGGGAGGAACCGCACAAAGTCAGAACGATTCGAGAAGTATCGATAGTTATCTCGTACAGGTCATTTATCCGAACGATTCTCAATATCGAACCGGTATCAAACTTGTTAACCATTTGATGATAATTAACAAAGGTGACTCACAAAAGCTTGCTCGTTCGCTCAGTACTCTTGGAGATATGTTTTATCAACTGCTCGGAGATTACGCAAGAGCGGCGTTCTGGTGGCAGAAAGCATCGCAAAAGAGCGGATCAATTGATTCGCTCAAGCTTGCGCATTGTTATTACGAACTTGGAAGCAAATCCGCGGCTTATGAGCTTCTTTCAAGAACAAGCAGCGGCTATAGAGGAAGTAATAAAGACGCAATCAAATTCTGGGCTAATATCGGCGAAGTTGACATGGCTCTGGAAATGATTGAGTCCGGCAATCAGGGTGGAAGTATGGGAGGAAGAAATGCCGGTTTTGGCGGCAGAGGCGGCGGTACTCAAGGTGTGGATTATCTATTCGCAGCAGAAATTTGCAGAACGGCGGGAAGGTATGATAAGGCAATTGAATACTATGAAAAACTGATTACATCATCCGCGACGAACAGTTTCAATAATTTTCGCGGCAGAGGCGGTGGGGGAAATACAAGTGAGAGAGCGAAAGCAAATATGGAAGCTGTAAAATTAATCAGGCAGCTCGACCTTAAACAGATTCCTGATGGAACATATACAAGCAGTGCAAATGGTTATGGTGGAACACTGTATTTAAATGTATCAGTTGCAAAGGGACGCATAATTTCAGTTGAAGTCACCCAGCACAGGGAAACATATTCATATTATTCAAGAGCCATACCGGTAGCTCGAAAAATAGTCACAAAGCAGGGCTTTGAAGGAGTTGACGCGGTTAGCGGAGCAACTATCACTTCGGATGCTCTTATAAACGCCGCTGCTAAAGCATTAGCAAGTGCTTCTGAATAATTCACTTTTTATAACTTTTGGAACGAATTCGAATATTTTCCAATTACAGAAGGAGTGTTACACTGAATAGTTCAAAGAAATGTAATAAGAAATGGACGGCAAATCATACAAGGCGTTTGGTTCAAATAGCGTTGCTGACTTTGTTCCTGGTTTTTCTATTTTATTTTTGCCGACCATACAAACAGGATTACAGCAAAGAAGGTTCCGGGTTATTTACTCATCTTGAATTGTTTCTCGCACTGGATCCGCTCGTAAGCGTATCGACAGCTATTGCGTCGAAAACATTTGTCTGGTCATTAACGATAGCCGCTGCTGTTTTGCTTATCGGCACAATTTTTCCTCGCTGGTTTTGCGGATATGTTTGTCCGATGGGGACACTTATCGATTTGTTTGACTGGACTATCGGCCGCAGAATTAAATTTTTTCATATAAAACCGAAAAGCTGGTTGATAAATTTAAGATTCTATGTTTTGACCGGTGTACTGGTTTCAGCATTATTTGGCATTTTAATATCCGGCTTTGTATCAGCAATTCCCGTAATAACAAGGGGAATGTTGTATATTTTTGCAATATTCAAACCTAAGCAATTTGCAGGCTGGGAGTATTTGCCGCAATTAAGCATGTCGCATTATGTTTCAATAATTCTTTTTCTTGCGATATTGAGTCTTGGTTTTCTTCGTCCAAGGTTCTGGTGTGCTTATTTATGTCCCAGCGGAGCATTGCTGTCATTAGCAGGTTTATTGCGTCTGAATGAGCGTACAGTTGAAGATACTTGTGTTAAGTGCGGACGCTGCCTTAGTGTATGTGACTTTGGAGCGATTAATTCGGATTTCACAACACGTAATCTGGAATGTACTTTTTGTATGAGCTGCAAAGAAGCATGTCCGAAAGATTCAATAAAATTCCTTAACATTTGGAACAATATCAAAGAAAAATCTTCCGGTAAAAAAACTGAAATGCAACCTTCTTTTGCTCGCAGAAATTTTCTCGTTGGAGTATTGGGAGCCGCAGGTACTGGAACTGGAATGGCAATCGGTATAAAAGCACAGCATATTAAATATGCTGATTCATTTCAAATGCGTCCGCCGGGTTCAGTGCCGGAGGAAATTTTCAGAAGTAAATGTATAAGGTGCGGCGAATGTTTAAAAGCGTGTCCCGTAAATATTCTGCAGCCGAGCGGAATAGAACATGGAATAGATGGCATGTGGACTCCTGAGGTCCAGATGAATTCTTCAGGATGTCAGCCGTACTGTAATAATTGCGGCCAGGTATGTCCGACCGGTGCGATAAGAGCTTTATCGATAGAAGAAAAACGTGCGGCAAGAATGGGACAGGTTGAAGTTGATAAAAGTACATGTCTCGCTCATTGTAAAAAGCAGGAATGCGGCCTATGTGTCGAAGAATGCAAAGCCGCTGGTTTTAATGCCTTGGAATATATTAGAGTTGGTATTGAATATGATAGCTGGGGTATGCCGATTCAGGATTCAGGGTTTCTGGCTCCGGTTGTTATTGAAGAAAAGTGTGTTGGCTGCGGCCTTTGCCAGATTAAATGTCACTCTGAAAACGTAAAGGAATTCCGACTTTTGGAAAAAAGTGCTATTGTAGTGAAAAATGGATCGGGTAAAGAAGATCGTTTTGTGAGAGGTTCGTATAAGCAGCTTCAAAAAGAACGTGTCAGGAAAAGAGAACAACAGATTCCAGCCGCACCCAAAGAAGACTATCTGCCGGATTTCCTCAAGTAATTTGTCATGCTGAAAAAAGTGAAGCTTCCTGATATTACGAATGTACAAGTTTGGTGGCAGCTTCAAGCGAAGCTTGGGGATGTTTCATTTGAATTGTCATCATGACGGTTGATTTAATTTATTCAAGATGTGCCAGAATGCTCCTCTTGCACCATTTTCAATTGCCTTTATGAGCGGCGTATTGTCGTTGTAATTGTAATCAGACGAATCTTCTCCAGCCGGTTCGAAGAATCTTTTGTCACCATCGATGAAACTTTTTATTAACTCGGCCGGATTTTCTCCCAATTGCTCTGATATATAGAAAGTCGGCATGAGCAGGTTCAGTGGGCCGTGGTATTTTCGTTTGATTGAAGCATAATTTCCCCTGTATAACTGCTCTGTGACATACTTTTCCATGAATGTTCCGGGATAGACTCTCATTCCAAGTGTCGCGCCGATGCAATCTGCATTTATTTCTTTCGAAAAGTCGATGGTTTCCTTTGCGGTTTGAGGCGTTTCTCCCGGGCCGCCCAAAAGAAGGTCAACCATAACCGCCATACCATTTTCTTTGCAAAGCTTTACGCTTTCCGAGATGTTTTCTTTTCTGTGCTTTTGATTATATGTTCTAAGCATAACCTCATTCGCTGAATCGCCGGTAAAATCTACTCCGACACATCCGGCCAGGGCCATTTGCCTGGCAAGTTCCGCGTCGAATGGAGCAGGGGACATATAGGTGTACCATTTTACTTTTTCGCCAAGAGAACGTTTGTTGATTTCAATGCAAATATCCAAAGCATGATTGTACGAGAGATTGAATTCCGAATCACATATATGCAGAACGTCAACACCCTGATTGAGCAGTGACTGAATTTCATCAACAACTTCAGATGGATTACGAAGTCGAAGTTTCGTTCCTTTTGCGAGCGGGTCGGCACAGTAAATGCAGTTACGGTGACACCCTCGTTTGGTTTCTATGCCGCACTGGCCTCCACGTTTGAAATAAGAGATGTTATCAATAAAATTACGCTCTGTACCAAGTGATATTGGATTTGGCCAGGAAGAAGAATTTTCTATGACCTTATTTTTATTCCTCCATAACAAACCCGGGACTTGTGCAAAGCTTTTTGAGCCGTGTAATTGCCTCATCAGTTCGACAATCGCGATTTCTCCATCGCCGCGAATTCCAAAATCTACGCCGGTGTATTCTAATATCGGTCTTGAAAAAATAGAAAAACCTATGCCGCCAAGAACAATCGGAGCATCTGTTAAGTTTCGTATTTCTTCTATTGTGTTTTTTAGTTTTGGTACGAACCAGTCTGCGCTGGGCCAGAAACAATCATCAGCGTTTCTGAAAGTAATACCAATCAGCTCGGGATTATTGTTCGAAAAGAAATCTCTCATTGCATTGTCAGGTTTTTCAACCAGGCCTAAATCGAGTATTTTGACTTCAATACCGGCCCGGCTGGCAGAGGACGCTATATAGTCAATGCCTATTGGTGCAATCGAAGGAGTCATTCTATTCGTGTTAATAAGAACGAGCATAAATTTCTTTCTGTATTTGGCAAAAAAGAAAGGGCTGATTTAAATAAATCAGCCCCAGGTGTTATTATTTTCAAATTATGAGATTAGAATTTGCATGTCATTGAAATTGTTGCCCATAACTGATCATCTTTATTAACTGAATCATCGAATGATAATTGAAAGAATAATCCAGGGGTAAATGATATGTTGTTGTTGATGTCATAAGCTGTTGTTGCGCCAAAAACGGCATTTGACCAGTCATGATCGGCATTTGCACCATTCGGAGCTACGCCGTCATTGAAAACGAATTCTGAATGTAAATTCATTTTTCTATCTACACCGGTGATTGGGCATACGTAAGGTACTCCATAATCAAGCATGAAAATATGAGCGAATCCAGAAGCTGTTCCGCCTGATGGTGAATTTGCACCGACGACTGTGCCGCTGTTTACCGGCATTAATTTTACCAAAACGTATGAAGGAACTAGGCCTTCAACACCTAAGAGTTTTGGGAAAGACATAACACCATGTAATTCTTGAAGGTCATAACTGCCATCATCAAAGCAGAAATCAGGATTCTCTATGGGATTGCTTCCTCTTGAATGGCTGCTTTGCTGTGGGTAGTTATAATACATATACGCAAGCCTGTAATTCATTTCGTATTGTTCTTCTGTGAATGCTTTTCCATGATAATACAGAGAGTAGTCATAACGCTCGAATACTTCGTATCCTGAGGAAGCAGCTCTGTGTCCTTCAACGCTGAATCCAAGACCGGAATTCGGGCAGAACAAATCAAGAGTAGGATGGATTGCGGCTTTGCTGCCGAAAACATTGAAACCTCTCCAGACATATTTCGTGCTGTAAGCCATATCAAATTTTACCTGCAAATCGGAAGGCTGAGTGTCCTGGGCAAAACTGATACCCATGGATACCAGACAAATTAGACTGCTCAATAATATTACTTTTTTCATAACTATATCCTTTCAATTATTCTACTAAACTATCACTATAAAAATATCCATATTTGACTTTAATTAACAATTATTAATTTTACCACTTTCCAGTTTTTCGTATCTGGGCTTTTGGAAGATCCTTAAGTACCTTTAAGAACTTATTCATTTCTTCATCAGGCAATTCATAATCTGTAAGCTGGCCGGACAGGTATTTATCGTATCCGGTAAGGTCCATGAGTCCATGGCCGCTATAGCAGAATAGGATTACCTTTTCCTTACCTTCTTTTTTGGCCTTGTTAGCTTCATCAATTACCGCGGCGATTGCCTGACTTGTTTCAGGTGCTGGTATGACACCTTCTGTTCTTGCCCATGTTATAGCTGCTTCATAAGATTTAAGCTGTGGATATGAACGCGGCTTCAATAAGCCTTCTACAATTGCCTGGCAAACCAATGGTGCCATACCATGATATCGTAAGCCGCCGGCATGAATTGGCGGCGGAACAAAGGTATGTCCCAGAGAATGCATTGGCAGCAGAGGAGTCAGGCCTATTGTGTCACCGAAATCATACACAAATGGTGCTCTTGTCATTGTCGGACATGCAGAAGGTTCGACCGGGATAATCGTTATTTCGTCGCCGTTAATTTTATCTGCTACGAACGGGAACGATAAACCAGCGAAATTACTTCCGCCACCGGCACAACCGATTACGATATCCGGTTTTTCGTTAATCATTTTCAGTTGTTTCTTCGCTTCGAGACCTATAATTGTCTGGTGAAGAAGTACGTGATTCAAAACGCTTCCGAGTGAATAGCGTGTTTTGCCTTTCGGGTCTGATACAGCCTGTTCGACTGCTTCGCTGATCGCAATTCCCAGGCTTCCGGGCGTATCAGGCATTTCCTTGAGGATTTTTCGTCCGGCATTTGTCTCATTACTCGGGCTTGCCACGCAATTTGCTCCCCATGTCTGCATCATCATCTTTCTCAAAGGCTTCTGGTCGAAACTTATTCTGACCATAAACACTTTGCATTCGAGACCAATAAGCTGACATGCAAAGGCAAGTGCGCATCCCCACTGACCGGCGCCCGTTTCGGTTGTTAATCTTTTAATGCCGAATTGTTTATTATACCATGCCTGTGCGACCGCGGTATTCGGTTTGTGGCTTCCAGGCGGGCTTGTGCTCTCGTCCTTGTAATATATTCGAGCAGGAGTGCCAAGGTACTGTTCAAGGTATCTTGCTCTGCGCAAAGGTGCAGGTCTCCAGCGATACAGAAGATTCAGAATTTCTTCCGGAATATCTATCCACCTTTCCTGGCTCACCTCTTGTTCGATCAAATTCATCGGAAAGACCGGCGCGAGCATTTCCGGGGAAACCGGTTTGCCATCTGGTCCGAGGGGAGGCAGCATAGGTGTAGGCAGATCAGCCGCAAGGTTGTACCACTGACGTGGTATATCACTTTCATTCAAATAAACTTTTATTTGCTCCATAAAACACTCCTGTATATTTAAGTTTCACTTATCCGCGAAATCTTTCGTAAACAGCACAACTTAAATTGTTAATAATGCGAATATGCTATTTCAAAGAATATGCGAAGTCAAGCTTCGTATTCCTATGATTCGGTCTATCTTAGCGAAAAAATCCACTCATATTTTGAAAAAAATCACCTGTTTTTGAAGGGAAAATTGTCGGTGTTGCGATAAGTACTTGATATATGGTGACTTAGGGTGAGTTTGTGTGTTTCAATGCCCATAAAACATCTGACAAAACTTTAAAATATTACCGAAAGAAAATATTTTATATTTTTTCTTTTTTTTTGGGAAAAATATCTTCGCAATAAGCCGGTTAATATCATTTAAAGTAATTTGAATTATCTTATATTTTTTGGTACGATATGAACGTCATTATAATAAAGTATCAAAGGGAGGGGACTGAGTATTGTAATAAAATTAAATTTATTTAGACTGTTTGACAATAATGAAAATAGTAAGTATTGGTTTAAATCATAAAAACGCACCGATTGACATCCGTGAAAAGCTGTATTTCGACACTCAGCATGTTAATGCGGCTTTGTTCGAGTTGAAAAAACGTTTCCCCGATGCGGAATTCGTTTTGCTTTCCACTTGCAATCGAGTGGAAATATTCTGCGCATGCAAACGAGTCGGCGGCGTGGAATATGAACAACTCGCTGAATTTCTCGCTGATTTTCATAAGGTCAATTTGAATGATTTTCGCGAACATTTATATTTTTATTGTGACGAAGATGTAGTCAGGCATTTGCTTACAGTTGCTTCGGGCCTGGATAGTATGGTTCTCGGAGAAGAGCAGATACTAAGCCAGGTCAAAGATAGTTATAAGCTGGCCTGTTCGGCTCGAAGCACAGGTAAAATTACGAATCGTCTTTTTCACTGTGCGTTTTTCACAAGCAAGAAAATTCATACCGGTACAGGTATTTCCGATGGTCGAATAAGCGTTGCGGGTGTCGCGGTTGAACTCGCCAAAAAACTGTTAGCTGAAATCACTAAATCCAGAACAGTTGTAATTGGTGCCGGTGAAATGGGTGAACTTCTTGTAAAACATCTTCTTCATGTCGGCTGCTCGGATATAACTGTAGTAAACAGGTCCTTCGAAAAAGGCAATGCCATTGCACAAAAACGCGGTATTAAAGCCGCTCAATGGAACGAGCTGAATGCAAAAATGGTTGATTCGGACATAGTGATTTCTTCTGTTTCAACGCAGGAATATCTTTTTGACAAAGATAAAATGCGCGGGATAATGGATAAAAGACAGAACAGGCCTGTGTTGATTATAGATATTTCCATGCCCAGAAATTTCGATCCTGAAATAACGAAAATTGAAAATGTGCATCTTTACAGTATCGATGAGCTTTCCTCTGTCGCAAAAGAAAATCTTAAAGCAAGAGAAGATGACATTTCCAAATGTATGAAAATCATATCAGAAGAGACGAATGTATTTATGGAATGGTTCGATACCATTGAATTAGGCCCTCTCATCGGACTTATGAAAGAGCAATTCAGCCAGATTACCCAAACTGAACTGGAAAAGTTTTTTACCGGTTCAAGGCAGGAGGCTCCATGCAGGGAAGTATTGGAGACAATGGTAAATCGAGTCGTTAATAAGCTTATGCATTGCGTGATAAGTAATGTCGAATCGACCGCTAAGAATGACAGTCCAAGCGAAGCTGCCAAGATTATTCAAAACATTATGAGCCATGCGGAGAAACTTTCTTCAACTTCGGAAGGCAAAACAAAACCTTTTATTATAGAATCAAAATATGATAAAAAGTGTAAAAATAGAGTACGTGACGAAAATTCATCGTTTTGCTCGGATTAACAAAAAACCTGCAATAGTATATCTTCTCATAACCTAATCGACTTTATCGCGCTTCGTCCTTCATGAACAGCTTAAGTGACAGGATAAATCGGATAGGGTCAGGAAGATGACACTTTAAGAATAAAATAAGTCAATAATAACATATTAAATATTTTTTATATTTTTTCAAAAATTATTTTGCTTATTGTGACATCCATAAATAAAATATAAACATATCGTGTATTTGAAAATAAAGTCCGGTTATTGAAAGGAGGCTAAAAATGGCAAAGAAAAAAGCCGCCAAGTCACTCAAAGGCACATGGTCATCAGGAGATCTCAAAATTCTTAAGCAGCAGTTTCCGAATACCGCGACCGCCAAGGTAGCCGCAAAACTCGGACGTCCAGTTGATGCGGTAAAGAAAAAAGCGTCACGCATGGGTCTTAAGAAAACCAAAAAATACATGAAATCTCTCGGCAGAGCATAAACCTCTTTTTTTAATTTAGGTTTTATGCAGGTGTTGCTTAAGCAGGTTATTGAATCGTGTGACTTGTGTAGGGGAAGTATTTAATCTAAAATGTCATGACATATAAAGCTTATTTAAAGTTTTATATGTCATGGCTTTGTAGAGTTCCTGTATTTTCTGCTTTTAATAAATCATGTCCAGAGTTTCAGCGGGGGACAATGAGACAACACAAAAGTCTTAGTCTATATAGGCGTTACTTACCTTATTTTTTTTATGTATGCGATTGGATTGTAACCTTCTTTAACCCTGATGCAATCCTGGGAAGCCTGAATCCTGTTCTCCAAAACTTCTTTTTATGAAATTTCTTCCCTGTCAAATCATTTTTTATTTGGTGCGTTAGCACGCACCTCCCCGGGAGTCCATGGGACCTACATTTTCAATACCCTCATTTTCAGCGTATTTTTCAATCAAAAACGCAACACTTTTTCGAACAATTCTGAAAAAAATAAAATAAT
>CAZMPL010000084.1:0-6836 GCA_964567805.1 uncultured Pirellulales bacterium
GAGGAATTGCTTATTTACGAAAAACGAATCGAGAGCAGCTTGTATAAGGCGGCGGCGGAGCTGAGAAAGTTGCAGAAACTGCGATTGAAAAAAGAAGAAGATGCGGCATGGGCTGAAGCCCCATCTCCCTGGGAGCCCGTGGGGCCTACAAATTATGCGAAACAAAGCCAATTTAAGAAAGAAATAAGCGAATGCCATCCCCAAGCTTCGCTTGAGGCTGCCACCCGATGTAATATTGTCAATCAAACCCAATTTAGAAAAACCATTCCTTCCTTAGGAAAGGCTGACGCCCGGTCTTTTGGTGAGGGAGAAGAGAAGATAGACGAAGGGCGAGAGATGAGGGACGATAAGAGGGAACGTATTGTTGCGAAACAAAGCCAAATTAATGAAAGCAAGGCTGCTACCCGGTCTTTTGATGATATTATAGATGTAAGCGATTTTGTGAAACATCCGGCTTCGTACCCAAGGCACTACGCCGTGAAACAAAGCCAATTTACTGGTTTGCGGCCTGAAATAGAAGATTTGGAGGATAAAAGAATATGAGATAAAAAACGCTCTTTAATTCAAATAACAAAATACTGATATACTTACCTGACTGTCAGGCTCAGGACCATTTGCTCCATTGCGACGGGGGCTTGTGTGCGGCCGGTTTTTATGGCGTAGTCAGTTTCGGCCAGCCGCTGTAAGTAATAACCGATTTGTTTGAGTGTGATTCGTTTGAGCTGCTCGAAAAATTTGTCCCTGTTACTCCATATCTGGAGCTTTTTGATGATGTTGCCGATTGGTTCGCCTTTGCCGGTCAGGACCTTGGCGTTGAACATTCTGCGAAAATGGAACGCGAAGGCTCCGACAACTGTATATTCAGCGGATTTGTCGTCGGCGAACATGCCCCTGAGACGCTCGATTGCTTCGGCGGAATTGCCTGCTATGATTGAGTCGATAACGGAAAAAACATTGAACATGCGATTATGACCGATGAGTGACTCGATATGTTTTTCGGTAATGTTTTTTTCCTTGTCTGCGAAAATCGCGAGCTTGTCAATTTCAGAATAGAGACGGGAAATCTCGTCGCCTGAAATATCAATCAAAAGCTCTGTAGCGGTTCGGCTGATTTTTTTGCCGTAAATGTCATTGGCATATGCGATAAGCTGTACCGGAAGTTCGCCTCGCTTGGGCGGCTCGACGTTTATTAATTCGCCGATGCCGGTCAGTTTTTTAGCGAGCTTGGTATTCGATTTCCACGAACTGACGGTCATTACCAAAGTTCCTGTTTTGCATGGACTTTCGAAGTATGGTTCCAGGAACTCACGGTTTTCCGAGATGAAATCGTCCGCCTGCTTTATAACGACAACACGTTTGCCGGTCAGAAAAGGAGCTGTTCGCAATTCGTCGAGAACCTCAGAGATTGAAACTGAATTCGGATCGACATTGAACAGGCCGGTCGCTCTTTGTGATTGCTCGATAAGTGAATCGAGAAGCTTCTCGCATCTCGAGCTTACAAGAGAATCATCTTTGCCGGCTATGACGTAAACTAATTTGTCCACTATATCAATTCCGCTTCAGTTTTCAGTCGCCTTTTTATAAAAAGTTTTGCGGACTATTTTTTCTTTTTTGAATTTCCGTTCTCTTCAGAAGAATCATTATCGCTGCCGTTTTCTTTCTGGCTCTCTTCGTCGTAAACAATTTTTTCGGCGGCAACGAGTTTGTCACCTTCTTTGAGTTTAATCATACGAACGCCTTGCGTGTTTCTTCCGATAGAGCGAATCTGGTCAAGCCCGGTACGTATTATGATTCCGTGAGCGGTTATCATCATAAGGTCGTCTTTGTTCTGTACAGTTTTCAGAGCGACGACTTTTCCGTTGCGCTCGTTTGCCTTGATATTGATAAGGCCTACGCCGCCGCGGGTTTGGGAACGATAATTCTCAAGACCTGTTCGTTTTCCATATCCGTTTTCGCAGACAGTGAACAGTGCCGCTTTCTCTTCTACGATAACCATATCGACGAGAGCGTCACCTGAACGCAGGTTAATTCCTTTTACACCGCGTGAGGCTCTGCCCATCGAGCGAACCTGTTGTTCGTCGAAACGAATAGTCATGCCGTTTGTTGTTCCGAGAATAATATGGTTGGAACCGGAAGTTAAAGCAACGCGAATTAGTTCGTCATTAGGATCGAGATTTATTGCGATAACTCCTGATGCACGCGGATTGCCATATGCGGACAACTTAGTCTTTTTGATTATGCCGTTCTTGGTTGCCATAATGAGCTGTTGTTGTTTATTCTCGTCGTCTGATTCGTCTTCGAAACCGCTGACGTTAATAATCGACGCGATTTGCTGGGTACCGAGTGACAGAAGGTTTATAATGTTTCTGCCCATGCTCTGTCGTGACATGCTTGGTACGTCATAGACTTTGAGCCAGTAGCATTTGCCTCTATTTGTAAAGATAAGCAGATAATCGTGCGTGGATGCTACAAAGAGGTGCTTGATGAAGTCACCTTCTTTGGTATCGGAACCTATGATTCCCTGTCCGCCTCTTGCCTGCTTGCGGTACGTATCGATAGGCATACGTTTGACGTAGCCCGTATGGCTGACAGTGACAATAACTTCTTCGTCGGCGATAAGGTCTTCGATATCGAATTCCTCGGCCTGTCCGGCAATTTGTGTTCTTCTCTTGTCACCGTATTTGTCTTTAATTTCCTGGATATCTTCCTTGATGATATTCATCAGGATTTTTTCGTTGGAGAGGATATTCATATAGCCTTCAATTTCTTTTGTCAGGTCGGCGTATTCCTGTGCCAGCTTTTCTATTTCCAGGCCGGTAAGTCTCTGGAGCTGCATTGTAAGAATCGCGTCAGCCTGAGGACCTGTAAGGAAATGTTTGCCTTTGCTTTTCTCTTTAATAAAAGCTTCGGGCAGGATTTTCTCCAGTGTTGCCAATTCTAATAAATGAAGAGGTTTCTTCATAAGGTTAAGTTTGGCTGTAGGAGCATCAGGTGATTTCTTGATAAGCTCAATAATCTCGTCGATGTCACTTACCGCCAGAATCAAGCCTTCGAGGATATGTGCTCTGTTGCGGCATTTTTTCAGAAGGAACCTGCTGCGTCTCCTGATAACATCTTTGCGGTGATTGATGAAGCACTCGAGCATCTCGCGGATATTGAGAGTTTCAGGCCTGCTGTTAACAAGTGCGATGTTGGCAATAGCGAAAGTAGTCTGCAATTGTGTATAACGATACAGCTTGTTGAGCAGGATGTCAGGATCCGCATCCTTTTTCAAATCGACAACTATTCTCAGACCGTGACGGTCCGATTCGTCACGTACATCGGCTACTTCAGGCAGTGTACCGTTTTGTACGCCTTCAGCAATTTTCGAGACGATGTTCGTTTTGACGACCATATAAGGAATTTCTGTTATGACAATTTTGTCTCTGCCTTTTTTAGATTCCTCTACATCAACTTTGCCGCGGACTGTTAAATGTCCCTTTCCGGTTGTGTATGCGTCAATGATGCCTTTTTTGCCGCAGATGATTCCGCCTGTTGGGAAATCCGGGCCGGGCAGGCATCTCATAATATCTTTAAAACCGCAATTCGGGTCGTTAATAACTAAAAGCAATGCATCGCAAACTTCCTTAAGGTTATGCGGGGCGATATTAGTCGCCATACCAACCGCGATGCCTGTGGAACCGTTTACGAGAAGGTTTGGAAATCTTGAAGGTAATACAGTCGGCTCGTTGCGAGTTTCGTCATAGTTCGGTACGAAATCGACTGTATCGTATTTGATGTCATCGAGCATTTCTGTCGCGGGAGCTGTCATTCTCGCTTCAGTGTATCGCATAGCGGCGGGGGGATCGGAGTCGATGCTACCGAAGTTACCCTGCGGATCGACTAGCGTGTAACGCATGTTCCATTCCTGGCCGAGCCTGACCAATGTGCCGTATGTGGCCTGGTCACCGTGCGGGTGATAGTTACCGCTGGTATCGCCGACGATTTTTGCGCACTTTCTGTGTTTGCTTCGCGGTCCGAGATTCAAGTCGTTCATCGCGACAAGAATACGCCTTTGTGAAGGCTTCAATCCATCGCGGACGTCCGGTAATGCACGAGACACAATTACGCTCATTGCGTAATTCAAATACGAATTTTTTAATTCATCGAGGATTCTCATATCCTCGAATTTTTCTTCGATAATGTTATTATCCTTCATATAACTTGTTCCATCCTTAAAGCTGAATATAGTATTTGCATAGGTTACATTTAATGTGCATAAAAGTCAAGAAATAGAATGGTTTTCGTGATAATATAAATTCAAAAAGTTGTTTGTTTTTGCGTGGATTCGTGTTTGAAAAAATTACAAAATATTTCTTTCATACATTCTGTTTCAATGATGAATTTGCATTGTTGAAAATAAATGTAAAAGAAAAATTTCTCGTAACCTTTTTTACTAAAATAGCTTAGCTCTAAAGAGGGCAGGTCCGATAAGAAAATTTTAATAAAAAATGAAATTGTTAGTTGACAAGGTGGTAATAAGTGGCGATAATTCCCATATTGAATTTGTTCAGTGGGACTTGTGTCATGGGTTTATTAACAGGTGAATATCAACACGTTGTGGATAACAAGAGCAGAATCCTCATCTCCAACAAGTTGAGGAATCAGATTGATGTCGATGAACACGGCAGCAGTTTCTATCTTGTTCTTGGCTCGAACGGTATTTTGAGTCTTTACCCAGAGAAGTATTTTGAACAAATTGCAATGGCGGCAGCTCCGAAAACTTCTGCTCCGGATGAAGTAGTAGCTTTCGAGCGTATGAGTTACGCTCTCGCAAGTAAGATCGAGTTGGACAATCAGGGCAGGTTGCTCCTGAATGAAAAACTGCGAAAGAGGGCGGGCCTGAAGGATGATGTAACGTTGATTGGAGTCAGGGATCATATCGAGCTTTGGAATAGTGATAGCTGGGATCAATATGTTACTGACAATATGAATCAATATCAGAAAAAGATGTCGCAGGCGCGGCAAGCAGTCCTGCAGAAACAACAAAATGAAATTTGATTAATATGTGAGGAAAGCATGATTGGAAAGGATTCAAATCACTGCCAGGTTGTAAGTGAAAGCATTGCAGGGAAAAGGAAAGTCGATGATTCTACTTTCGTATCGATAGATGTGCTTGGCGAAAAACTCGAACGTCTTAAAAAGTTCGATAGTATGTTTGCCGGTATTTCCTTTTCGCCTTATGTAGAGAAGCTTCAAAGCAGGGCATTGGCGGTGAGTTAAAAACAAACAAGCATATAGCGGCTTAGTGTAATCCGTTAGCTTAAGAAAATTTGAATAATTAATTAAAACTGTTATATGCGATATGGAAGAAAATAAAGCAACGGTAGAGCATATTCCGGTGCTCGCCAAAACATTGGTCGAACAGATAAGCTTACTGCAGGATGCGGTGATGGTTGACGCGACCATAGGACATGGAGGTCATAGTTATCTGTTCGCTAAGCAGCTAAGTTCGAAGGGAATCATATTCGGCATGGATGTCGATGAAGACTCGCTCTCGAAAGCAAAAGAAACTTTGAAGGAGGTAAATTGCAAGGTTCTACTCGTACATTCCAACTTTTCCCAGATCAGTGAAAAACTTAATGAGCATGGTATAGAAAAGGTCGATTTTATACTTGCGGATTTGGGACTTTGCTCGGCACAAATCGCTAATGAAAATTTAGGTTTAAGTTTTCAAACAAATATGCCTCTTGATATGAGAATTGACAAAAGATTAAAGCGTAGTGCTGCCGATATAGTCAATAATACAGATGAAAAAAGTTTAGCAGATTTGATATTTAAATATGGTGAAGACAGAGCTTCGCGCCGGATAGCGAGGTTTATTGTCAGTAATAGAAAAGAAAACAGGATAACAACAACCGGCCAGCTTGCTGAAATTGTTTGCAAAGCTCTCGGAAAAGGAAAAAGAAGCAGGATTCATCCCGCAACAAGAACTTTTCAGGCCTTGAGAATAGCAGTAAATCAGGAACTCGATAATCTGGAAATGCTTCTGAGTGCTGCACCGAAATTATTGAATAAAAACGGCTTGATAGCGATTATCAGCTTTCATAGCCTCGAAGATAGAATTGTAAAGTACGATTTTCGCCAGAATAAGGCAGATGGAATTTATGAAATTTTAACCAAAAAGCCTTTAATTCCGACTCAGGAAGAAATTGACGAAAATAATCGTGCAAGAAGCGCAAAGTTACGTATCGCGATGAAGCGATAACTTAATAATACACAGTTTTTTGAATGGAGTAAATTATGACCTCTGATGCCAAAATTGGATTGCTTTTAGGTTTAGTATTTATCTTTATTATAGCTTTTGTTATTAACGGATTGCCTCGTTTTCAAAATTCTGTCGATAATACCCAGGCCGCTGAAGAGGGCTTTGTGCAATCGGAACCATTGGGATATAACGTAAGAAATTCAGGGCTTCTGGAAGAACAGGATATACAGAATAATACTAATGCCCCATCCGCAAGCGAGGAACGTCGTAATGAATTCGCAACAAACAGCAATCCCTGGGCAAATGATCATGCGGCAATAGAAGAAAATCGTCCCGCAAATTATTATGAGAATGAATATGCTAATCTGGTTTCAGAATCAACCGGTACTTATTCTTCTTTGCCGGCAGATAATTCAATTTCAACTGTTAATGAGAATGAAGATACAACACTTGCGGCAGAGAGTTCACAGGCCATTGAACGTTTAAGATTGGATTTGGCAACTATAGCTGCTGCTCCGAGAGAGGTTCCTCTTGATGGTTCCAATAATAGAACGGATAGTAATGCTGGCGCACGTGCATCGAATCCTTT
>CAZMPL010000084.1:6936-11957 GCA_964567805.1 uncultured Pirellulales bacterium
CGGGTCAGTCGTTCAAGGAAAAAACATATGTAGTTCAGGAAGGTGATAACAATCTCGCGAAGATTTCTAAAAAGTTTTATGGAGAAGAAGAAGGTAACAGATTAGTAAATATCAACAAGATATATGAAGCCAATAAAAATACTATGAAATCACCTGACAAGATTTTTGTCGGTCAGAAGATAGTTATTCCTCAGCCTGCTCCTCCAGTTGAGCCGCAGCCTTCTACAGTATTGCAGGGTGGTATGTTGCGTAACGTTACATCAATAGGACCAGCTGTATCAACCGGACCAGCTGTAGCAAACAGGACAAATAATAACTCAAGATTAGATACCGGCAGATGGTATGTAGTAAAAGAAGATGACAGTTTGTGGAAAATCGCCGCTAAAGAACTTGGAAATGGTTCTCGCTATGAAGAAATCAGCAAATTAAATTCTGATATATTAAATAACGAGAATAAACTGAAATTAGGCATGAAGCTTCGTTTACCGGTTAAATAAAAATAAAGATAACTAATGCAGGTTGTACATAATGCGACCTGCATTAGTTTATTGATGTTTTGAAATAATAAATATGTTTATAGTATCTCAATTTCGTTTGTGCTTTGTAGTATTTTTTTTTACAGTTCTTCTGATTATCGCGGTTTCGCTTCGAAACGCGAATAACAGAATAATTTATGAACTGTGTATATATAGATCGGAAGTAAATCAATTAAAACAGGAACTTGGCGTAAAGCAATTGCGATTCGAAGGCCTTACAAATCCGGCCGCAATTCAGGCACGTCTTGAAAAGTTAGATAAAGATAGTTGACAATTGAAAAGAGTTAAATTTACTATTTTTGTATTAATGCTATTAATCATTGCGTTTATAGGACTTATAGCGCGGTGTTTTTACCTGCAATATTATCAAAACGATTACTATACTGAAGTTGGTCTTAATCAGTTATCATATCAGAGATGGGTACCTCAACGCGGCCCGATTTTTGACACCAGGCTCAGGCTCTTGGCCGCAAGCAACAGAATTCAGAATATTTTCGCAGATCCTCATTCATTGGGAGATATTGACAATGTAAAGGAAACGGCTATTCAGCTTTCTTCTGTTATGGATGTTGGTGCGCATGTTATTTGTTCAGAGATTTTAGATAGCAGGAATCCCGGTTATGCGAAATTAATCGAAGATGCAACTTATGAACAATGTGCGGCCGTGCGAAAAATTAAAGGTGTCGCAGTTGAAACAGGATATCGAAGAACCTATCCCATGGGAAGTCTTGTCGCTCAGATTGTCGGTTTCACAAGCAAAGACAATATTGGTCAGGAAGGTATCGAGCTTAAGTATGACGAAATACTAAGAGGCTCGGATATGCAGAATATCTTCTTCTCTGATAACAGGCGCAGGCCGATTCGTCTCAAAGAGCAGAGTGGAAAATTCAACGATGGTTCCGGAATTATACTAACTATCGATGCTACTATTCAGCAAATCGTACGTGAAGAATTACTGAAACAGTATAAAGAATTTCAGGCTGAATCCGCGATGGCGATTGTCGCCAATCCGAAAACTGGTGAGATTCTTGCGATGGTTTCTGTTCCGGATTATGACCCGAATAATCGCCAGTCATTCGATCCGAATAATTTCCGCAACAGGATTATAACTGACCCGTTCGAACCTGGCAGTATGATTAAACCCATCGTGACCGCGATTGGGCTTGAAAGCGGTGCGATTACCAGGGATGAATCAATATACTGCGAGAACGGAGATTATTACAGCAGGGAATTCGGAAGAATTAACGAATACCAAACGCATAAATTCGGTAACCTGAAAATCAGGGAAATCATCATAAAATCCAGCAATATCGGTATGGCGAAAATGGGCCAGAAAATGGGAAAACAGATATTGTATGATGGTTTGAAAAAATTTGGTTTCGGCGCGACAACTGGAATAGAACTTCCCGGTGAAGTGGAAGGTCTTCTTCGTCCACTGAACAAATGGTCGGGTTATAGTATAACTCGAATACCATACGGATATGAAATAAATGTTACAACAATTCAAATGCTGAGAGCTTACTGCATTCTCGCAAACGGCGGCAGGCTTATTCAGCCGTATCTTGTCAAGGCAATTATTGACAGTGATGGTGACATTGTTCAGATAAAACGTCCTATGCCGCCAGTCGGATATATTATAAAGCCGGAAGTTGCAAAATGGATTATAACTGATGTCATGGTCGGAGTTGTCAATGAAAAAAGTAACGGAGGTACCGGCTGGAGGGCAAAGCTTAATAAATGGCAGGTATTTGGAAAAACAGGTACGGCAAATATTGCGAAAGTCGGAGCAAGAGGCTATGAAGATAACGCGAACATAGCTTCATTCGTAGCGGGTGCACCCGCGGAAGACCCGGCTATAGTTGTTCTGGTTTCTGTACGCAGGCCAAGTAAAAAAAAGGGTGACAGCGGCGGAGCGGCAGCTTCTCCTGTCGCGGGAAAAATCATCGATAGAACTTTGACATATCTTGGCGTTGAACCAACAATAAAAAAAGATTCAATGGTAGCAAGAAGCAGATAATTAGTATTGTATGATAATGGGACTCATCAAAAATTGAATACGATATACTAACGACTAAATACTATTCACTAAATACTAAATAATGAGCAAAATAATATACGGAGTAGCAGGAGAGGGATTCGGGCACAGCAGCAGGTCTCATCTTACAGGTCAAAGACTAATCGATGCCGGTCACGATGTAATGTTTGTCGGTTCGCAGAAGTCACTTCTTTATTTAAAGCAGTATTTCGGTTCACGAGTTAAGGAAGTATTCGGATTATCATTTGCATTTGAAAACGGCCGCGTTGATAAATCCGAAACACTCAAAAAAAATCTGCTTAAACTTCCAGATGGAAATCGAATTAATGATGAGCTGTTTCATGAGCATTTCGATAAGTTCGAGCCGGATTTGGTTATATCGGATTTCGAGCCGTTCAGTGCCTGGTGGGCATGGCGAAAAAATGTCCCGTTTATCAGTGTCGATCATGAACACATGTTGACACTATGCGAACTCGAACACATGGGAAAGAACTGGTTTTCCCGGTTAACCGCCGAAGTAGTCACGCAATGTCACTATATTGGCGCTGTTGCTTATGTGGTTATAAATTTCTTCAAAGCTCCCTTGAGAATCGATTCAGCGATACTTGCACCGCCTGTAGTAAGACCAGTTGTGGCAAAACTTAATCCGATTCAGGGTGAACATGTATTACTATATTCCACGACCGGAGATGAACGAGAGCAGCTTTTGGACGTATTACATAAATTCAAAAATCAAAAGTTTTTTATATATGGTTTTAATAAATATTATGAATCAGGTAACTGCATTTTTAAGGAACGTTCCACCGAAGGTTTTCTCAATGATTTGGCGGAAGCTCGCGGCGTAATCGCTTCGGCCGGATTTTCTCTGTTGAGCGAGTGTTTATTTCTTAAAAAGAAAATGCTTTTACTGCCGCTTCCAGGTCAATACGAACAGATTATAAACGCTCATTATATAGAAAAACTCGGTCTTGGACTTGCCTCAGAAAAAATTGACGAAGAAAAAGTCGGCCGTTTTTTAACTGAACTTGATAAACCATTCCCTAACGACGACAGGATCCTCTGGCCGGATAATGATAAATACTTCGAAATTCTACAAAACACTCTGAATAAACTCGATAGCCCAATTAGCATTTATTGAAAAATATTCATTTATCGATGGTGATGCAGAGAAGTATTTAAAGGAACAGCATTAACCAGAAAAAAGGTATTTTTACATTAATATAGGATTAAGAGAAATAAAGATATTTTTCAGAAGGGATTAGCTTTTTTAAGATAATAATAATTTTATTTCAATATTATTCATTTAATCCTCTTATATTCAGTATGAATTTTCTCTTTTTATTTATTCGTTCTCACAAAACGCTGAGCATCAATTATAAAGTTAAGGCCCAGACATTTCGGAACGATGTAAGTATGAAATCTCTGCGTTTGGGAAAGTATTTTTTAAATCCTCAATTTGCTCTTTAGATATATTGTCACAATATTCTATTGTAATTCGTTCCAATTTCTTCAAATGCTTTACGGATTCGATATCTGATATTGGCATATCCTGGAGTACAATTATTTTAATATTTGTCAGTTCCTTCAGAGGTGATATATCGGATACTGGAACTGCCCAAAGCCAGAGATGTTCCAACTGTTTTAAGTTTTTTATTGACTCAAAATTGTGAATCCAAGTCTGGGCGACAGAAAGCGATTTAAGATTGGTCAATCCTTTAATCAAATCAAAATCAAAACCATCTATTCCGTTACAAGCAAGTTCATTTAAGTTTGTAAGATTCTTAACTGGTTCGATATTTTTAATTAGAGTTGTGCTAAGAGTAAGTTCTTCAAGTTTAGAAAGATTCTCTATTGGTTTTAAATCTAAATAATGTACCCTCGGAAGTTTAATAATACCGATTTTTATCAATATCTTTTTTAATATTGGTATATGAGTATCCGGGGATTTTATACTTACGAGATCCAATCTGCGTAAATTTGTAAATTTCCTGAGAAATTTGATATCGTACAATTCTTTTCTATAAAGACTAAGTTCGATTATTTCCTTAAAGTCTTCATCGCTCAACTTGTTCGGGTCTTTGCTAAGTTGTAACGCCACAGCTTCGCGGATTATTTTCTCGCTGGCCGGGTTGGGATTCTGTTTCTGTGTAAATACAATAAAAACCATAGCGGCGATTATAAGTAAAAAGCATACAGCCGCAATTATGTATCTCATGCTGGATGGCTTTTTCACAACTTCATTTTTTAGTTTTATTACATCACTTTTTTTCATTTAGAAGATTTCTGAATTATATACGCTTTGCCAGATTGTTCCTTCAAATTATTCGCGGATTCTTTGACAGAGATTTTCAATCTGGTTTCCATTTCAGGTTGCTTATATCTTCGGCTTTAATGTAATCGGTATGTGTATCAAGAAAAACTACATTGCATCCTTTTCCCTTGTGGTTGTC
>CAZMPL010000085.1:0-11879 GCA_964567805.1 uncultured Pirellulales bacterium
CATTTTTTAGCCGCGAAGGCTTCGGGGATTCCTATCGCTCGGTTTTCAATTGGGTTTGGGCCGGTGTTGTTTTCCCGGAAGATTGCGGGGACGGAATATTGCATTTCCATCTTTCCACTTGGCGGCTATGTAATGCCCGATGGAATCAACGAACTTGACGACCTTTACAGCATACCGCTCAGGAAAAGGCTGTTTTATACGTTTGGCGGGCCGCTGGCGAATATTTTGTTCGCGATATTCTGCTTTTTATTATTGAACCTCATCGCGGGCAATACTTCTTTTTCTTCGATTGTTATTGACCCGGTACGCCAGACTTTTCTCGTTATGTATCAAATCCTTACTTCAATCAGTTTGATTTTCAGGCATCCCGACCAGCTATCGGGAGTAGTTGGAATTGTCACTCAGGGCAGCGAGTATGTCGGAATGAGTTTAACGAAACTTATCAACTTCGGAATATTATTGAGTGTAAACTTCGCGGTCTTCAATCTTCTTCCTCTGCCGCCTCTCGATGGTGGAAGCATAATGATTTACCTGTTCGGAAGGATTCATCCTAAATTGCTCAAGTTACACATTCCTTTTGCGATTACAGGCTGGGTACTCCTTCTCGGTTTGATGTTGTACGCGACCGTGCTCGATATCGGCAGAATATCAGGCGGACTAACTGCATAACTATTGATATTTATTAACCGCCGAGAACGCAGAGTACGCAGGGCAATAATAATTATAACTATTTATTTTAAAATTCTTCTGCGTCCTCGGCGAACTCCGCGGTAATATTGTATTTTCTTTTTTCTTGTATTTTCTTTTGGTTTCTGTAATTATACCAGAAATCGTATTATTACTATTGAGACCCTAAAAAGAAAATGAAAAGACAGGCAGCAATAGACGAATATATACAGCCTTTCCCAAAGGAAATTCAGATTATTTTAGAAAAGATTAGAAAAGTAATTAGAAAATCCACCCCAAAGGCTTAGGAGACAATCAGCTACGGCATACCGACATTTGATATGAATGGAAAGCATTTGGTCCATTTCGCGGCGTTTAAGAAGCATATTGGATTCTTCCCGACTCCATCGGCAATAGCCGCCTTCAAAAAAGATTTATCCGGTTACAAAATATCAAAAGGTACAATACAGTTTCCACTTGATAAACCAATACCTTATGATTTAATAGAGAGAATCGTAAGATTCAGGCTTTATGAAGTCAAATAAGAAATACATTGCTATGACTGACTGAATATTCAGTTTAAAGGAGAAGAAAATGATAAATAAAGATTTCCATATTTCACGCCGCGGCTTTCTCAGGAATACCGGTTTCCTGGCAGCGGCAACGACATTACCCGCATGGGCTACACAAACATTTGCGGCACAGAATCCGAGTTCACCTTCCGCTTCACCCAATGAGGCAATTCAGGTAGCTCTTATTGGCTGCGGCGGACAGGGTCGTGGTGATGCAAGGACTGCAAAAGGCCTCGGAGCTAAAGTCGTCGCCGTATGCGATGTTGATGCAGGACATTTAGCGGCAGCTCTGAAAGACTTCCCCGGCTCCGAAGGTTATGCCGACTTTCGCAAGCTGCTGGAGCGCAAGGACATTGACGCCGTCATCTGCGGCACTGTTGACCACTGGCATACGCTGGTTACCATCGCAGCAATGCAGGCAGGCAAGGATATCTATTGCGAAAAGCCGCTTACGCTTACCATAGACGAAGGCAAACGTCTCGTCGAAGTTCAAAAACAAACCAATCGTATTCTCCAGACTGGTACGCAGCAGCGAAGCAGTATCCATTTCAGGACGGCGTGCGATTTGATTCGCAACGGACGAATCGGCAAGATAGAAAAAGCGGAAGTTTGGCTGCCGGCCGGCCTGAGACAGGGACCGTTCAAAACATCACCTGTCCCGGAAGGATTTGATTTAGATTTCTGGCTCGGACAGACTCCGAAAGTCGAATACATCAAAGAACGAACACACTTCAGCTTCCGTTACTGGTGGGAGTATTCCGGCGGAACAATGACCGACTGGGGTGCACATCATAACGACATTGTGTTATGGGTGCTGGATATGGATGACTCAGGTCCCGTCAGCATTGAGGGCAAACAACTGATTGATATGATACCCGGCGGCTTTACCGCGGCCAGCGAGTACGAAGTGACATATACCTATGCCAATGGCATCGTCCATAGCTGCAAAAGCACAAAGGACAGCGACTGGGACGGCAGTACCAAAAACCGTGACGGCCAGCTGCACGGCATAAAATTCATCGGCTCCAATGGCTGGATATGGGTTACACGAGGCCAGATTAACGCAAGTGATCGCTCGCTTCTTACAGAGGAACTCCCTGCAAGTGCCAAACGCGTGTATGAAAGCAATAATCACATGGGCAACTTCCTTGATTGCGTCAAGTCACGCAAGGCTCCGATTTGTCCTGTTTCAGTGGGACATCGCTCCGCAACTCTCGCTCACCTGGGGGTAATTTCCATTCGCCTGGGCCGAAAGCTCAACTGGGACCCTGTAAAAGAGCAATTTGTGAATGATACCGAAGCAACGACATACTTGTCGCGCCCGATGCGAAAACCATATGATTACAGCATGATTTAGGAATGCGCAGCGGTTGGCAGCAAATTATGAACGCTGGATTTTAAATGTAACAAAACCATTTGGTGTAATATTTATAAATGTCATTGCTGTAGATGTTGTATAATTCGCGGATAAGATTTCGCGAATTCAGCAGGAGTTTTACCATCTAAAGCCTGACTTTGTATCAATTATTTTTCAGTTTTTCACCAAAGATTTTTTTCTTCTTGTATTTTCCTGTAATTTGTATAATCATAGCTGTATAAGACAATTTTAATAAAAGAACTTTTACTTAAACTGAATCTTATAAAAGGAAGCTACAAAATGATTAAGGAAATCAAGGCACAGGAACTCAATACAAGAAACTTTATCGCAAAAAAAGTCGGCGAGATTCAAGAGCTTGTTGGAAGCGGAACCGCGATAAACGCGCTCTCCGGCGGCGTGGACTCTTCCACTGTCACCATGCTCGGTCACATGGCATTAGGAAAGCAGCTTAAAACAATATTCGTTCAGAATGGACTGATGCGGGAAGGTGAGTCTGAATATGTTGCAGATATTTTTAAAAAGCTCGGCGTAAATGTCGAAGTAGTCGATGCGAGAAAGGAATTCTTCGCCGCGTTAAAAGGACTAACAGACCCGGAGGAAAAACGCGAAGCAATTACCCAGACATTCTATAAAAAAGTATTCGGACGGATTGTAAAAAAAAGCGGCGCAAAATTTCTTCTGCAGGGAACAATACTGACCGATGTCGATGAGACCGTCGCGGGAATAAAAAGACAGCATAACGTATTTGAGCAGCTTGGCATTGATCCGCAAAAAGTATTCGGCTATCGCATCATCGAGCCGCTCATACAGCTTCGCAAAGACGGCGTAAGGAAACTCGGCAAATCATTGGGGCTGCCATCTGAAATGTTCAAGCGAATTCCGTTTCCAGGTCCGGCCTTAGCGGCTCGTGTTATCGGCGAAGTCACGCCGCAGCGTATCGAAACTGTTCGCAAAGCGACACTTGTTATCGAGCAAATCCTCAAGGACGTTAAGGCATTCCAATATCTGGCGATTCTGCATGAGGACCGGGTGACAGGTATGCGTGACGGGAAGCGTCAGTTCGGGCAGCAAATAGAAGTCCGCTGCTGGGACAGCATTGACGCCAGACATGCGACACCTACGAAACTGCCGTTTAAGACACTTACGAAACTGGCTGAAGAAATAATCTCCGCTGTTCCCGGTGTTGTAAGTGTCACGTATAACATTGCGACAAAGCCGCCTTCAACAATCGAAGCGATATAAATCACCTTATTCAGGAAACGAGGTAAATATGGGAGCATTGTGGGAAATTTTGCAGACCGGACTTATGTACGGCCAATATAAAAAATCAGATACAGTAGAAGACCGTGTTCAGGTCCTCGAGCAAAGACTTTTAGCGACACAGACTACTTTACAAAAGCTCGTCAAAAAAATAGAGGAAATCCACGGCCTCGACGTAGACGGCGACGGCAGAATCGGCTGAACCATTTGTTTAACCGCAGATTAACGCAGATTTTTATAAGTATGGTGCGTGACAACGCACCATTATGTATTATTTGGAACGTTCGTAATGGAATACTTGAGTTCAGAAGAAATTTCTATGATTTTCGAGCGGTGGCTCAGACGGAGGATACCAAGAATTACTGAGCCGACTAAGTTTGTATGCGGCCTGGTTACTGAGCCTGGATTTGGAAGTTACCTGCATGTTTGTACAGATAGGTCACTACCCGAAAAAATCAGAACAGTTTGCAGGTTCGATGCAAAAAGTTACGATGAGCGTCCTTCAAGAATATTTCTTAAGGAAAGTATCGAGAAGAGTTGGGATTTTCTCTCCGAACTAAAGAAAAACGATTATGTTCAGGAATTGAAGGAGGCAATGGAAAATTTATAAGAAAAATGGTGTGCACAGCACACCCTACATTTTGCGAGTAAGATAAACGAGAGAACTTAAAAAATATTAACGAAGATCGGAGGTTTTAAAATGAGGAATAAAAGAGGTTTGACGATTATTGAAGTTATAGTTGTAATTTTAATAATATTCTTTTTATTCGCAACGTTATTACCGAAAGTAAACCGACATCCACATATAGCAAATACTGTATTATGTCGCAATTATTTAAGGCAGTTGGGATTAACTTATGCTTTGTATTTAGAGGACAATAATAATAAATTTTTAGATATAACAAACTACTCAAACCAGGGTAAATGGATAGCCGGCCTCGAGCCATATCAACCCAGAATAAAAGAAATAATTAAGTGTCCTGTGGCGAAAAAACCTCGTGTCGAAGGTACTGAATATGGCGGCCCAAATAGTTCCTATCTCGTATCATTTGAAAAAGAAGGTTCTAAGAAAATATCAATAGAAGGAAGTTACGGTATAAATAGCTGGGTATATAATCCTGCTCCGGATAGTAATATGGTTACACAATATTCGGCAGACAATTTCTGGAGAACAAATCTTATTCAAAAACCGTACGAAGTACCTTTATTTACAGAAGCTATGTGGATTGGAGGTTTTCCTGAGCCAAACGGCATAGCAGGTCAGCCGCCAATAGAGAATGGTGAATGGGATAGTATAGACGCCGCGATGAAACATTTCTGTATAGACCGGCACTCCGGCGCAATAAACATAGTTTTTATGGATGGTCATGTTGAAGAAGTCGGATTAAAAGATTTATGGAAATTAAAATGGCATAAGAATTTCGATACCAGTGGTCCGTGGACCAAACCAGATGCTTCCTGGCCGGACTGGATGAAATCATTAAAATAAAACATGGAAATTATATAACAGGAGCAGATAATGGAAGATTCTTCAAATAAAAATACACCTAAAGTCATTATGCACGATTCGGTTAGTATCGATGGCTCTTTTGTCGGATTCGATTATTCTATGGAACTGATGGGAATTCATTATAAAATAGCTGGTTCCTTCGGTGACAAGGTCAGAATCTTCGGCTCGACAACCGCACTGAAAGGGATGGAAATGTTCGGCGGATTCACTGAAGAAACCGAAGCTGATTTTGCCAAACCGAATAAAGATGACAGTTTGACTTACTGGGCGGTAACGGATTCCAGGGGACTTCTCGAAGGAAAGCTGCACTATTGTCGAAGGTCAGAATATTGCCGCGATATGGTTGTTCTGATAACAGAGCATACTCCGAAAAGTTATGTGGATTATCTTGAAAAAAGAAATTATGATTATTATATTGTCGGCGAAGACCGGGTTGATTTGAAGAAAGCGTTGAAGATATTATCCGAAAATTACAACTCGGAAAATATTATGATTGATTCCGGCCGAGAATTGACAAACGCTCTTTTGAACGAAGGATTGATTGATGAAGTAAGTCTCCTTATCGTTCCAGAAATCCTGGGTAATAAATCACAGAATCTGTTTTCCAGTGTTCTCAATAAAATCCCGCTCGAACTTGTCAAAACCCAGCAATTTCCATTTGGTTTCGTCTGGAATCTGTATAAGGTAAAGAAATCTACAGAGTAAATAACTCGTGTTGAAACAACATTAATACTCCTTAAAACGTCCTTAAAAATACCGATTTTATTGGATATTGCTGAATCTAAAGGTAATTTGAGCGAGCCTCTATTATCTGGGGTGGATTTTTTGCCATTAATTTGTTATAATATGGCATGTTATTACTGATGGAGCTTGTGAATGAAAAGATTAAAATCATGTTATTTGATTTTAGTTTTGCCGGTTTGCATAGCGGTAAATGCGACCGGCAGAGCGGCTGAGTATCAACTCATCGTTGACGATGTTTCATTGCAAGGTCTTTCCACTGATGCCGCAACAAATTTAACCGATAATCCATCTTCTGTAATTCGCTCGCGATATGTATCGTTACCTCCTTCGATAGCTCAAGAGATGAATATTTCGGCCGGAGATAATATTGTTTTGAATTTGTTTAGCGATGCAATTTATATCGCGAAAATCGAAAAAGTTTCCGCCAACATTAATAATACATTCACCGCAAGTGGCTCGATACAATCTCATCCATATAGCAACTTATTCATAAGTAAAACCGGAAATAAAGTTTTCGTCAGCATTAATATCCCTGATGTGAATAAGCGATTTATAATACGGAGTGAAACCGAAACCGGCGGTTATCTTCTCATGGAAATTGATTCGAGCAAAATACAGTACAAAGATGGGCCTTCCGTTTTATCTGATATGAATATTGGTCTTGATGAAATGCTTTTGGCAAATAATCAATTCGCTGCGGATTCTGATGGACCGGTTAGTATCGATATAATGATTGTCTATACTCATGGTGCTTATGAAGACGCGGGATTATATTTCGGCGGAGTTGATAATTACATTGCATACCTGATGAACGAGGCAAACATCGCTCTGGAGAAAAGCCAGATATATGCTTCCTTAAACCTTGTTCATTCCGCTATGGTGGATTATGTCGAGAATAAAATCACATACATGTACAATCCTGCACATGATGATATAACTGAAGGTTCTCTGTACGCCGCGTTGAGGCATCTTGGCGAAAAAGACTCATACATGGAAGAAGTTCTCGATTGGCGTGACAAGTACGGAGCCGACCTTGTAACGCTTCTTGTCAGTAACAGGATATTGCAAAATAGCAACAATATCGCGGGTGTGGCAAATCAGTTAACAAACGTTTCCGGTAACTCGAATGATGTTTTTTCCGTAATCGTGACAAGGTTTTCGAACTATACCTTCATTCATGAACTGGGGCACAATATGGGCTGCGGCCATTCGAAATATCAGAGCACTTATAATTACGGCGGCTTGTTCAGTTATTCATACGGCTGGAGATGGGCAAATCTCTGTTCTATTATGTCATACCCTGAAAGTGATTATATACGAATCGGGATTTTCTCGAATCCGAATATTCTTGATTATGGTTTACCGGCCGGAGACCCATACGAAGCGGATAACGCTCGAACTATTCGCCAAACCATGTACACGATAGCTGATTACAGAAACCATGTCGATATAAACGATGTAAATGTCCCTGTCCATACACCAATTACAATATATGTTAATAAAAATGCTCCCTCGGATGGGAACGGATTGAGTTGGGATACAGCTTATAAGTATTTGCAGAAAGCTTTGTTATCCGCTGATAATGGTGACGAAATCCGGGTGGCCGCTGGAACATATAAACCGACTGATGGTACAAGCGATCCGAACAATCGGAATAAATCTTTCATACTGAAAAAGGGTGTTTCGGTATATGGCGGATTTAGCGGTAATGAAACGAAACTGGAGCAAAGAAACTTTAAAAATAATAAAACTTTTCTTTCGGGTGACATTGGTAGTCTTCAGAATAAGAAAGACAATTCTTTAAGAATAATCGTAGGCGCAGGAGATACTGTTTTGGACGGCTTTTACATAACAGGAAGCAATGGTAATGATACTTTTTACTGGACATCCGGATACGGCGGGGGTATTTATTACGATAATTTTAATAATATAAAGATAGCGAATTGTACTTTCGAAAATAATTATTCCATTATTGGAAGCGGATTTTATATAAGTGATTGCAACTCAGTCTCCGTTATTAATTGCATATTTAAAAATAATACAACGCAACACAAAGGAACCGTTATACTCTATAATAGTAACATAATAATAGCGGGTTGCGAGTTTGATAATAATACCGCGGATTATTCAGGCGGCGGTCTCGAATTACATAATTGCATCGCGACAATTTCGAATTGTTTATTTATAAATAATTCCGCGAAATATGGAGCTGGAGCGGAAATCTGGAATAGTAATGTTTCTGTTGCGAATTGTACATTTTCTGCCAACTCTGCCGCTATCGAAGGCGGGGCGATGGAAAACTACAGCAATACAAAAATAATGAATTCCATTTTCTGGAACAATACCGGTGGAGAAATTGGCGGAAATCCGAAAGTGAATTACAGTGACATAAAGGGCGGCTGGTTTGGCACGGGTGCGCATAATATAAATATTGATCCGTTATTTGCAGACGCAAGCAACGGCGATTATCATCTTAAATCGGCGGCAGGGCGATGGAATTCTATTAGTAATAGCTGGGTCAAAGATGAAGTGACAAGTCCCTGTATTGACGCAGGTGATTCGACCTCGGATTTGGGTGATGAATTGTGGCCGCATGGTAAGCGGATAAATATGGGTGCTTACGGCGGCACGACACAGGCGAGTATGTCTTTGTCGAACATTGGTGATAAAAGGGATTTGAATAACGACGGTTTAGTTTCATGGGATGATGTATTGGTTCTTGCCGAGAAGTGGGAATCTAATGATACGCCGTTAAAAGAAGACCTTGACAGAAATGGAATTGTTAATACGAGCGACTTGGCATATTATTCTAATAATTGGGAAGAAAGCTCAAATAATACACCGCCGGAATTAGTTTCAATCATGAATAAAAATATCACGGTTAATAATCCTTTAAGTTTTAACGTTTCTGCTACTGATAATGATGGTGATGAATTAGTATATATAGCTTTAGGTTTACCGGAAGGAGCGGAATTTTCCGAGCAGACCTTTGTCTGGACTCCTGAACAGTCAGGTATATATCAGGTGACATTTGTTGTCAGTGACTATAAATCGATGGATTATATGACTGTGAAAATAATTGCTGAATAAGATTGCATCGCAAACCATCACTCTCTTTAGGAAGACTGCCACCCATTATCTCTTAAACTCAATTTTTCTTGCTAAAAAAAAGTTATTTGTAAGCGTTCACAGAAAAACATTCATTTGCTGGTTTTCTGTAAAAAACGCACTATTGTCATTCCACACTTGTTGCGGAATCCAGGCCTGCCTGCAGGCAGGAATTAAACGAATATGGATTCCCGCCTGCGCGGGAATGACAAAGTCATATTTTCCGAGAATGGTTACAGTTATTCTATCTGATTGTTTTCGATTCTTCTGCGTTTGAAGAAGGCTTGCAGCAGGGAACTGCATTCTTCCGCCATTACACCTGACGTTACTTCGACTTTGTGGTTCAGCCGCTCGTCCTGTACTATGTTGTAGAGACTTTTTATCGCTCCGGTTTTCGGATCGTCGCAGCCATAGACCAATCGTTTCATTCTCGCGAGAACAAGCGCTCCCGCACACATGCAGCATGGTTCCAGTGTCACGTATATCGTGCAGTCAAGAAGTCGCCAGCTTTCGAAAAACGCGGCGGCTTGTGTCAGTGCGATTATTTCAGCATGAGCGGTAGGGTCCTGAAGCTGTTCTCTCTGGTTATATGCTCTTCCAATAACCTGATTTTTGTGCACAATAACACAGCCAATTGGCACATCGCCATTTTCCTCGGCGATTAAAGCCTGGTCGATAGCGAGCTTCATATAACGAATATCAATATCATTATCCAATTTAATTTTTGACTCCATCTGTTCGTTAAACAACATAAATACAAACACAAATTTGGAATACCAAGGGTAATTATCATGATTGAATCGCATTTGTCAAGTTCTGAGCGAGAATATGGGTAATTAGACAGCTTAACATAATTAAATGGAAGATTGTATTTCATTACATAATAATCCTTGACCCGCAGCGAAAAATAAGTTAATTTCTTGCGAATAAATTGTAAGTCCTTAGTGCTTCTAAATTAACAGGTTCACAAGACAATTTAAAAAAGGAGACTGAATTAATGAGTCCACTGCTTATTCTCATCATTGGTATCGCAATCGTTATCGGAATGATAATTATCCTTCGTGTCAATGCCTTTATCGCGTTAATTACAGCGGCTATGGTAGTTAGTATTCTTTCTCCCGGTGCTGTTGCTATAAAACTGACCAGGGTTGCGGATGCCTTCGGCTCTGCGGTTGGAAAGATAGGAATTGTAATCGCGATGGCATCCATTATCGGCAAATGTCTGATGGACAGCGGGGCGGCAGACAGGGTTGTACGGGCTTTTATGAAATTGCTTGGTGAAAAACGCTCTCCATGGGCACTAATGGGAAGCGGATTTGTTCTTTCGGTTCCAGTGTTTTTCGATACCGTTTTCTATTTGCTGGTTCCTCTTGCAAGGTCACTATATAAACGAACCGGTAAGAATTACATGATATATATTATGGCAATCTGTGCCGGAGGCTGTATTACACACACTCTTGTGCCGCCGACTCCCGGACCGCTTTTTGTCGCGACTGAATTCGGTGTCGATCTCGGACTTATGATTCTAATGGGAATCGTTGTCGGAATACCTACCGCTATTGTAGCAATGTTTGTTTGCAGTCTTATAAATCGTTTTATGAATGTGCCTATGTGTCCTTATAGTGGTGAATCAGACCTTGCACCAATCCCGGACAGCGAACTTCCTCCTTTGTGGCTTTCTCTGCTCCCAATTTTACTGCCTGTAATTCTAATTTCGAGTAATACTATCGCAAATGTATTCGCGAGTAGAGAGCATGTTAACAAGATTCTACCGGGTGTAGTATCATCTCAAATTGAAACAAGTGATAAAAATGCCAGAAACCTGTCAGAGAAACTTGTAAACGCAAAGATTTTTTCCGATCTTGGAAGCGTCGATAAACTCGCTTCAGAAATTCAAAAGGCGAAAATACGCAACAATAAAGATGACGCTATTATTTTAGCACAGAAATTGACGGACAGCAAAGTTTTCGGTGATACTCAGGAAATCGGTCCTGCCCAGGAAGCGGCAGATATAACTTCTGTTTTGGGTAATCCAAATCTGGCGCTGTTTCTTTCCGCGGTTATTGCTATGCTTATGCTGGTCTGGAAAAGAAAGCTACCGCTCAAAAAACTTACCGAAGCTGTAGATGAATCTCTTATGAGCGGCGGCATTATCATTCTCATCACTGCCGGCGGCGGCGCTTTCGGGGCAATGCTTCAGGAAGCCGGAATTAAAGATTATATCGCAGGCGCATTCGAAGGCGGCACGCAAAATGCGGGTATGATAATATTCCTCACGGCTTTTGGTGTTGCTTCACTTCTCAAAATCGCTCAGGGTTCGAGTACGGTTGCGATGATGACAACCGCCTCCATGTTCGCGGCTATGGGATTTTCAACGGAAATTCTGGGATGTAACTTTGCTTACCTGGCTCTTGCCATTGGTGGAGGTTCTCTTGTCGTTCCATGGATGAATGATAGCGGCTTCTGGATTGTCGCGCGTATGGGTGTTCTTACGGAAGCTGAAACACTGAAATCGTGGACGGTTATATCAGCAACATGCGGTATAACTTCGTTTATTTTTGTCCTTCTGTTTTCGCGTTTACTGCCGCTGATTTCTTAATAACTCAAACTGACAGATTTTGGGTTGTCATGCTGAACGGAG
>CAZMPL010000086.1:0-11809 GCA_964567805.1 uncultured Pirellulales bacterium
CATCATGTAGCTTAACGCCGCTGCTAAAAATGAACCATATTTGCTTTTACTGATTGCGCCTTTGCCCGCGAAGGTCATACTTTTACTGCTGTCTAAAAGAATATAAACGACCGTATTGGTTTCCTGCTGAAAACGTTTGATATATAGTTTGTCACTTCGTCCATATACCTTCCAGTCAACGAATTTTAACTCATCGCCTTCGTGATATTGCCTGTGGTCACTGTATTCGACACTGAATCCGTGGAATGGACTTGGATGAAGACCGGCAAAAAAACCTTCGACCGCACAGCGTGCGATAAGTTCCATATTAGCAAGCTTGCTTAAAAATATCGGATCAAGATATTCACGATTGTTTGCCACTATTCAGTTCCTAAAATAAGCAATAAATTCAGCAATCCATTTTCCAATATATCAGCTTATTTGGGTAACGGAACATTTTGTACAAGGTCGTCGAGTATTGCTTCGACGCTTACGGCGTCTGCTTCGGCGTCAAAATTTGTAATTACCCTGTGCCTGAGAACCAGCTTGCTTACTTCTTTTACGTCTTCGAAACTTGGTGTAATTCGTCCTTTTATAAGCGCAAGGGCTTTTGCGCCAAGTGTCATATACTGGCCGGCTCTCGGCCCGGCTCCCCATTTTAGATATTTCTTTACCATCCACGTAGCGGTCTTACTGGTCGGTCTTGTCGCGCGAGCAATACTTATGCAATAGGCAATAATTGTATCGCTGACAGGTGCCATGCGAACAATTTCCTGGAAAAGCAGCATATGATTTTTATCGAGCACGGTTTTTGTACTTTGTTTCTTGCCTGTTGTAGTTTGTTTTACAATCATATGTTCTTCTTTTGCGGAAGGGTAGTCGATGTAAATCATGAACATGAATCTGTCGAGTGCGGCTTCGGGCAATGGATATGTACCTTCCTGCTCAATCGGATTCTGTGTCGCAAGAACAAAGAATGGCTCTTCGAGTTTGTGAGTCTGGCCCGATATAGTAACTTCTCTTTCCTGCATAGCCTGTAAAAGAGCCGCTTGTGTCTTCGGCGGCGTACGGTTTATTTCATCCGCGAGAACTACATTGGAAAAAATAGGTCCTTCAACGAATTCGAATTTTCTTTTGTGAGATTGCGGGTCACGCTGGATAATATCGGCACCTGTAATATCAGAAGGCATCAAATCCGGCGTGAACTGTATCCTGTTAAACTTCAGGCTCATCGCGTCGGCGACAGAGTGAACCATGAGTGTTTTTGCAAGACCGGGTACACCCTGAACAATACAGTGACCACCGGCAAGCATGCAGCAGATCATCGCGTCAATGACTTCTTCCTGTCCTATTATGACTTTATGAATCTGATGTTTCAACTCGACGTAACCTTTATGCAAACTCGCTATTAACTGGGCTTCATTTACTGAGCTATTTTGAGTTTTTTGGTGATTGACGGAGTTGATAGGTTCTTGCGATTTATTGTCGGTATTTTGTTCCAAAGACTGTTCCATACGCTTATCCCTTTAAAGCAATATTTAGATAATTCCATTCTACTACTTTGCGAAATAATATTAAAGAATAAAATTGAAAAATCAGACAAAAAAAATAAAAAAAATGCAAAAAATCAAAGGAAATAAGAGCAGGAAAACTCTCATTCTTTTTGTCATGAATTTTCTATGTATATAGACGTGAACAGCGGGAAAATGTAACTCAAAATCTTTAAAAAAATGTGAATTATTTTATTATTTTTTTTATGTATTCGAATCGTTCTTGGAAGATTTTAATAATTCAGAATCTTTTGCTTTTCCCTTAATATATTCGGAAAGATGAAGTGCCGCTTCTTTGCCCATATAAACACCTTTGTGCAGGCCGGAATTGAAGGATTTTATAAATTCCTGAGAATCGATGTTTGAGAATTTGGATTGGATAGCTTCCTGGCCATCATTTTGTCCAGTTTCAGTATCAGGCTGAGGAGCAAGCATATATACGGCTGTTGCGAATCCGGCAAAATACAGGATAAACATGAAAATAAGTTTTGATCTCCAGCCTTTCACGAAGTTTCTCTCCTCCAATATTTGTTATGCTTTCAATTATTACACCAAGGGGGTTTACCAAGGTATCTATTATCTGATTAAAGTATAAGAAATATCACTGATTATCCAAATATTTTATCGAAAAATCATGTTGTTATTGTATTGCATTATATTAACTACAAATGTTATAATTATGATAATTTGCAGTATCAATAAACTTTCTATTCGTATGAATTGGGATTAAAAATGAACTGTGAAACATTCAATTGCCGGAGAATCAATCATGATCCGAGATAAATACAAAAAATCTGTTCGTACCTGTACAGGTTTTACACTGATTGAACTTTTAGTAGTTATCGCGATAATAGCAGTTTTGCTTTCGATTTTAATGCCGGCACTCCAAAGAGTAAAGAGACAGGCCAAGGAAATTTTATGCAAAAATAATCTGAAACAATATGGCTATGCGACAAGGATGTACCTGGATAGTAATAATAGCTTTTTTCCAGATCCGGTTACATGGCTCTTTAACAAACCAAATCCAAATGACTCGGTCAACAATTGTGATTGGCATGATAAAACGATGAGTCTTGAACTCAAACCTCAGCTTGCAGGTAGTTTATGGCCCTACCTTAAAGACAAAGATATACATCTTTGCCCGGTCTTTAAGGATGTATCAAAAGCAGTGGGTAAATGTGAAAATTACTGTAAGGGCAAATTCCCGATAGAACCTTTATATAGTTATAACATGAATGCTTATCTTGGCAGTACTTATGGAGAAAATGGTGTACAAAGTGCCGCTAACAAAGCTATTGTAAAAAAAGCGAAAAATGAAACAGGGGTTAAAAAACCGTCCAATGTAGTTCTGTTTTCTGAAGAAAACACATGGCCGATTGATGGTGTCAGTAGTGCTACATTTAATGATACTGTTTTATATTGTTTTCCTAATAGTAGTATGCATGCACTTGCAACGTTCCATGAAACATCTATGAAAAATAAAGACAAAGGAGTTGCATATGCGTCATTTGTGGATCAGCATGTCGAAAGTGTTTCGCCTTACCCGGCGACTCCGGCGCCATCTAATTCCTTCAGAATGTGCTGGCCGGGCGGATCGCCGGTACCTGCACTATGACAGGTTTAATTCGTAAGATTTATAGAATATCGGAATGCTTTTATAAAGAATCAAGTGATTCTTTAAGTCCTTTGCAAACAAGAGCAGCCTCGTCTTTTTTCAGATTATTATAAAACGGCAGGGCGATTGTGCTTTGGCAAACTTGTTCAGTTATAGGGAAATCACCTTGATTGTAACCGTATTGATTTGCGATAAACGGCATAAGATGGACTGGTGGAAAATAATTACTTACCTGAATTCCTCTGTTTGTCATTTTCTCCAGAATCGTATTTCGTTTTTCCAGAGAGGATTCGGTCAGTCGGACAACGAAAACAAACCAGTTTATGTCACTACCTTCGGCTTCTTGAGGAACTATTAATCTATTGTCATCAACTAACATTTCATGGTACCATTTTGCAACCTGTTTTCGTTTAGATTTAATTTCTTCTATTCGCGAAAGTTGAGCGATTCCGAGTGCGCAATTAATGTCACTTAATCTGAAATTGTAACCAAGTCGCTGGTGACTTAGCCATCCAGCACCTTTGTCTCTTCCCTGGTTGCGAAGAGAAACGCACAAATCAGCAAGGTTATCATTGTCAGTAAGAATCATGCCGCCTTCGCCTGTTGTGATTTGTTTGTTAGGATAGAACGCAAAAACGCTCATTTTTCCGAAGGTCCCGGCCTTTTTACAGTTCAATGAAGAGCCGAGAGCTTCGCAGCTATCTTCGATTATAGTAAGATTATGTTTATCTGCGATTTCACTTATTTTGTCGAAGTCCGCCGGGTTTCCAAAAATTTCGACTGGGAGAATTGCTTTTGTTTTATCTGTGATTGCGGATTCTATTTTCTTGTAATCCATATTGAGACTTACCGGATTGATATCTATAAAAACAGGTTTTGCGCCACACATCATAATAGAAGTAGCGGAAGCAATGAAAGTGAAAGGTGTAGTAATTACTTCGTCACCATGTTTTATGCCGATGGCGGAAAGTGAAAGAAAAAGGCCGCTTGTGCCGCTGTTTATCGCGACCGCTCGTTTTCTGCCGATGTAGTTTGCGAAATTTATCTCGAATTCAACTAATTTGGGGCCAAGCGAAAGATTTGGGCATCGAAGCACCGAACATACCGCGTCAATTTCTTTTTCTGTAATATCAGGTCGTGATAAATATATCTGCATAACGAACACTCCAGTCTTCGTTCGCCGATGCGAATGAAGGCTGTCACGGCGCAGTTCCGTAAGGGACGAAGCCGGACTTTTTTTATAAATGTTATATTAGCGGCGAACTACGCCTTGGCAAGCCAGTCAAGGCATCGCCTTTGTTTGTAAGAAATTTTACAGACTAACGTTTATAAAGCAAAAACAATTTTACCAAGAGATTAAAATAACGGCGTAATTATTATGGGACGTGCATTTTTGTTAGAAACTATTTATTTGTTGTAAACAGTATAATCGTACAATTTGCTAAATATGCACTCATTATTAGTCGAAATCAGGTCAGGAAGAAGCAGAAGTGAAACGGACTCATGGTAATAATAAGCAGCATTTACAGGAATTAAAAAATGGCAAAAGGTAAAAACGTTTTAACAACTGGTGATGTGGCAAAAATATGTCATGTTGCACCTCGAACAGTTTCAAAATGGTTTGATAACGGCCAGTTAAAAGGATATCGCATACCAGGTAGTAAAGACAGAAGAATTCCAATAAGTGAACTTTTACGTTTTATGAAAGTTCATAACATGCCCACTGCCGGAATTTCGGTGGGGCAGTTACGTGTGCTTATCGCTGATAGTAACGAGATGGCAGCCGTGACTTTAGCCGAGTCACTGAGAAGCAAAGCTGAATATGATGTACAAATCGTAAGAAGCAATTTCGAAACAGGAGCGTTTATCGAGAAATATGCTCCTCATGTCCTTTTAATAAGTCTTCTTTCCCCCGGAATAGATGCCGCGGATGTTTGCAGAGCAATACGTTCTAACGAAGAATCACAAACAATAAAAATAGTCGCTCTCGTGAACAGCTTAAGTGACTCTGAAGCGGCTGCGTTAATCCAAAAAGGTTATGATGGCTATATATCTTATTCAGATGATGTAATTGAAGTTATTAAAAGAATAGAAGAAGTAACCGCAATTATATATTAATATAAAGCGTTTTTAGGAATGTAGAATTTACCGGGTTCAATATATTCTTCATAAGGCTCATTCTTTTTAGTATCTTTTATAACTCTCATTGGAATAACCTGTGACGATGAAATTTTTTCTACATGTCCATCTATATAACCTGCATAAAAACTGATTAGCGGCAAACCGGATTCGATATTTTCTTTATGTGACCAGTAATCGGATGAAAGTGCAGTCCCTTCGATAATCGCAGATCTTTCAAATGTTTCACAACTGCTGTATGAATTTCTGCTTCGCCAATGATTAAAACCAAAATAATCGCTAACAAGTAAAGTGCTTTGGTTTTTCCCGCCCGCCGGAGTTTTGGGTCCTTGGAAAGTACCATTTTTTTCTTTTATATAACCGTTGTAATTCCAGTAGAAACAATAGGTCCCATATACCTGGTCTTTGATTTGGGGAGTTTCTGGATTATCCCAATCATCCCCGGCTTCCCAGGATTCTTGAAGATATTTATATTTTTGAGGTGCATTCGGACAAAACAGGAGTTCTGCATCTTTGATATAATTAAAAAGATAGCCGCTCATAGAGCGATGCAATCGCGGGCTTCGGGCACGATACCCGGTTAACATCATTGGTTCCGTCCAGTTGTAGCTATCCTCATAACCAAGAGTAGCAACTGATTCAGGATAACGCTGCTCATTATCTGTTGCAAATAAATTGACTGCATAGACGATTTGTCTCTGGTTGTTCATACCAAGTATTACTCTCGATTTGCGCCGGACTTGATTTAATGCGGGAAGTAATATAGACATGATTACAGAGATTATTGCTATTGAAGTAAGCAGTTCGATTAAAGTGTAGGCGCTGCGGTATCGTGATCCAATAAGACGTCTATTGACCTGAAGGCGAATATATTTTAACAACCGCACACGCATCATAATTCCACATTCGCACAAACAATATTATTTGTTTATTATAATTATTTATCCTGTTATTAGTCAATAAAATATATCTGAATATTAACTCCTAAATTCTAATTTATATAGTATGAAATTGTTGTTTCCTCCGAAGACCAGAGAGTTATATTTTTATATAAATCACGAGCTATTACACGGAAATGAAGCCCTAAACCATGTTGGCCAACAAAAACACTATAGTAAGGTGAACTTTGCCATCCACTATCAAAATAAGATGAACTCGTACACTGAAAAAAGTATTCCACATAACCACTTTCATCTGTTGCAGTTTTGGCTTTAATTTCGACATAAAAATCATCTGGATTATTTGGATCAAGGAGAGCTTCTTTTGGTAAACCATTGACATCCCATTGGGCTGGATTGGGAGAGGGAGGTATAATATCATTAATTGTGTTACCATTAATTGGAATCCAGCCCAATGGCGGCATGCTTGCCTGTGGTGTCCCGCCGTAAGCTCCGATGTTTATTCTTTTATTTATTCCGTATAAATTATTCGGGTCACGTGAAATACTCATTGGTTCGTCACCGAGAGAACTGCACGGATCACCCGCGTCTATACACGGACTTGTAACTTTATCCCACGTCCACGACTCGCTGTTTTCGTTCCATCTCCAACCTTCGCTTTTCAAATGATAATCCCCGTTTGCGGCATCGACAAAAAGAGGGTCTGCATCGAAATTACCATTATTAGGATTTGCGCCTTCGAAACAGCTATACCATGCTTTGCAATCGAATAAGTCACCATTGGTATTATTGTAAAAAATGCAGTTTCTGATATCCGGGTTCGAGTCCTCGTAAGCCGCGATACCAAAAATGTTATCTACGAAAGTTATATTCTGAATTGTCGGTCTGCTTCCATAATTCAGAGAAATCGCAAGACCGCTGTTTTTTATAATAAAGTTCTTTAAGACACTATTCGAATCTTCACTTGAATAAAAAGTCACCGCATCCTGATCAAAACTTTGAAGTACCGGACCATTCTTGGGTTCGATTACAGTAGCTCCTTTAATTCCTGTGATGGTGATTGCTTTACCCAGAAAATTAATTTTGTCATAAACACCAGGTATAACAAGAACTTTGTATTCATCTTTTGCTAAATCAATAGCTTCCTGTATATTATTAAATGGCCTGTTTATGGATCCATCTTCCATAACATTGCTATCAGGTACATTGCCATATGGAGCATCGTCATCGATATATATTACTCCCTGGAACTCATACGCACCCATATCTACATTGTCACTAAAAATACGAA
Source organism: uncultured Pirellulales bacterium (assembly GCA_964567805.1). Taxonomy (GTDB): domain Bacteria; phylum Planctomycetota; class Phycisphaerae; order Sedimentisphaerales; family Anaerobacaceae; genus JAFGPS01. The sequence goes on from CAZMPL010000086.1 coordinate 7,474, forward strand.
TATTTCCATCGAAGTCGGATTCGGCAAAATAAGGTGAATAAAATACTTGACCTGAATCAACACAAGGAGAAATAGGTGCAAGTCTTAAATCTTCATCACCGGTACCTTCGATACTATCCTGTCCCAAAGAATCAACAAACAATGGATTTTCATCTATGTTTCCCTGACCCGGCCAACCTCCATAGATGTCACTGAAATTAATATTTACAGATGATTCATCTGCAATCTCAATACTCTCATCACTATCCCATACTATACAGTTTGTCAATTTAACCGTACTATTATCAGAATTAATTGCCTTATCAAAGAATAAAGCATTACCTGAATCTGCTAAATTTCCAGAAAATGTGCAATTTATCATATCTGTATCACTACTTTCTATATACATTCCACCACCTTTTTCTGCCGAGTTTCCTGTAAATAAGCAGTTAATCAAGATAGAATTATCATCCTGATTGTATATTCCTCCACCTCTTTCTGCTATGTTTCCAATAAAGGAGCAATTTTTTAGAATAGATTCACCACTATTAAATATTCCACCACCTTTACCGTCATTTGTAGAATTTTCTATGAAATCACAGTCACTTAGAATTAAAGAACTACGAGTGTTACATATCGCTGCACCATCTCTTAACGAATTGTTTCTCGAAAATGTGCAGTTGGTTAAAGTTAAACTTCCTTCATAAGTAAAAATAGCTCCCCCCATGACCACGACTATGCTATTTGCTGAGTTCTCTGCAAAAATGCAATTGGTTAAAATTAAGTTACCTTGATAGTTAGTTAAGCCACCTCCTAAATTTGATGAGTTCTTTGTGAACGTGCAATTAATTAACTTCGCATTACCACCGATATTATACATCCCACCTCCCAAACCTCCATCGTATTCTCCAATTTTATAATTACCACCAATTCCTCCAGTAATAAAAAAACCGTCAAGTAGAGCATTTTCAATATTTTCATAACATGTAACAACATGATAACAGTTATCAATTCTTGTTGGTTCATATCTCAAGTCACAAGGATCATTTACATCAATGTCATCACCATTTATATCTCCACTTAGAATAGTCTTGAATATTTCAATATCTCTTTTGTCCGGATCTTTCGTACCTGTTCCAGCATACCCGCCTATTATATTAACATCGTTAATAAGCTGAAATGTAGCAAAACGTAATCTATACTTTGGATTATAAAAAGATCCAACTTCGGAAGGAATATAAGTTCCCTGTGCAACGCAAACTTCAACAGGTTTTTCTGAATCATTGGCATCGTCTAAAGCATCTTGAAGGTCGGCGTAAGCATTATCCCAGGATGAACCGTTATTGAGACCGTTTGCGTCGTCATCGACGTAGATTATTTTTCCGGCCGCAATCTTTGAGCAGAGAATCATAGCGATAAAAAACAATATTGTTAAAATTATCTTTTTTGCTCTCTTATTCATAATTACTTTTCCCCCTGACTATAAAATGTTTTTTATAAAACTATAATTTATTATTTATAAAATCAAATAACCACATAATGCCCGGAGAGCTTTGCATTGAACGCGCATTTGACGGAGCTTTTGGCTCTGTAAAATCGTGGTCTGTATCTCTAAAATTCTGAAGATATGTAAATCTCAACTCGCTTTCGCCAGAATTTGCCGATGAAAATACAATATTGTTCACAAGGTCGTTTTTCATGTCTATTGTGTAAGCAATATCATTTTGTTCGTAGGTTAAAACAACTTTGGCGTTATCTGTGTCGCGTATCAGTTTAGAGTCGAACTTTATATGCTTTTTAGCCGCGTCACGTCTAACGGTATCGATAGAATGCAAACCCATCCATGGTCGTGACAAGCCGCTGAAAAAAGTTCCGGCCGGGTATGTAATTATAATTTTTCCATTTTTATCGACGACACATGCGCCGCCTGTAGTGTCGATAATTTTTGATCCGTCATTCATTTGTATTTTCAGCCATGGACTGAAATTCGCGATTGCATCATAAACCAGCGGCAATCGTCCAGTTCCTGAAATTTCCTTGCCGTTGATATTGCCTTCAATAGAAAAATAAGTCCAGCCACGTTTGTGCATTTCGTCACGATTATCTATAACGTTCGTACTCTTCGGCCAGTCGAACTGGAAATACTCCTCTTCAAGGATATTGGAATAGCGGTCAATTACTTTGAGTTTGTCGTTGTTCAGGTAGTCGGAAATTACGAGCATTCCTTTTTTATTTCCCTGGACATGCTCGATATCAGATTGTTTCCCCTCAACGCTTGCAATAAAGTTGCTCAACTCTTCATCATCGTTGGGAAGTTTTGCGACAGATAAGTCAGGATTATATATTCGAGCGTTATTTACAGAGACGGTTCCCCCATCGTAATAGTAGTTCGCATGCTGATTTTGCATGTATTGGCAATATGGATTTCTTCCAGAATCATCATATTTCAAAAGCCGCATCATTACGGCATTATCCGTTCCCTCTGGAAAATACAACCATGATAGCTGCGTTTTATCATTGATTGATACCTGGTTTTGGTTGTCAAAATTCAATATTCCCTTATTTAATGCTATTGTTCCGCTTGTAAGCGCGCCAGCGGCTACCAAAGAGACAATGGCGCTTTTACCTGCAACCATTCCCGCAAGAGTAGCCGCTGTGCCTACTTTAAGAGTAGCCGCTGATACAGTAAGATTAGCCGCGGTAGCTTTGGACGTTGATGTCAGTTTTCCAAATAACACCAACGCCATTAGGAGGGAACTTTTTCCAAGGCCATAGCTTCCAAGTTTGTGAGCTAATGACCTTTTGGCGCGATAGAACAATGATTGAGCGCCGAATTTAGTGCAGCTCAGAGACTCCGCAATCTCTGAGAATGACATATCCTTGTAGCATCGCATGGTAATAATCGCTCTGTAACGAGGAGGTAGTTCACGCATGGATTTCAGGACAATTTCCTTCAGTTCATCGTTAATCATGTCCGCTAAGGCATTTTGTTTGTCCCGGGACGCGAAATCACCGTTGAAATCAGAGAGGGAAACTGTTTTATGCCGCCATTTTCGTCCGTAATAGCTTCGAACCTTATTGAAAGCAATACCATCGAGCCATGCAAAAAACCGGTCGGCGTTTTTAAGTTTATGGAATACTTTAAACATTTCCAAAATGCTCTCCTGAACAATATCCTGGGTTAAATCATTCTGCATAGTCAAACGAAGAACATACTCCTGTAAATAGACTCTTGCTTCCTCGGCGAGACGTTTTAGAGAGTCCTTATCTCCTTGTTGTGCCTTTTTCACCAGTTGAGCACGTTCATTTTCGTTCAATGTTTGCATCTGTATATTATAGTTTAACGAAACTCAGAAAATCGTCGCTTTTTTTTATTTTTTTTGTTTTAACCACCGATTATCGCGGATTTTCACTGATTTTTTAAAAAAGAATTGCAAAATCCCTATTATTACAGAATATTCAGATAATTTAGATGAAAAAGGTCTATACTTGACAAAATCACATTTCACGTATATTGTGAAATTGTTTACGAGAAGCATGGAATAATATATTTTGCAGAAAAATCTGAGAATAAGGGAATGCGAGAGAACTATGCAGCCAGGAAAGAAAAAAATCTTAAAAATTTCAATATTATTATTTTGTCTTTTGGGAATGAGTACAATTACCGCAAATATGCTTTTTAATCCAAAGTTTTACTTTTGGTTGCATTTCAAAGCACCTTATCTCATAACTCCTTTGGGACCAAATGTTAAGACCGCAAAATCTCCTGATGGCTTATATGATGTATATTTTGAAGATTCATCATTTTTGGGATTTAGCTATGGTGTTTCTATAAGCCGGAAATTTTATCAAAAACCCAAGCGTATCTTAAGTGTTGATGGTGAAGACGAGAAAGTTGGGAAAGGTCCTCTTGATCAAGGTATCGCGGTAGTTTGGTCGCAGGATAATAGATATGCGGCTCTGATATGGTATGGTTGGTATGTTGATTGTTATGATTTTGAGCAAAATCAGCGATTTTCTCTACCATTGATGTTGTGTGGAGAAGTCGATGCAGAAAAAATGAGTGAATACCATAAGAAAGTTCAACAAACTATTGGATTTAAAACAATTCAATTAAATTTTGATAAATAACACAATATCGACATAGAAGTAAATTAAAATATTTTCGGGATATTTTTTTGAAAAGAAATGAAAAAAATAATATTCGCATTATTTATTTTATATGTGACGGCTGTCCCTATACGTGCATGCGACGCAAGCCGCAAAACTATATTCCCAGGTGTAGCATGGTGTAAAGGTTGTTGTGAAGAAAAAGGATATTCATGGATTGAGGTAAAGGACAGGTCATATCTGCGAC